>JAJOKA010000054.1 GCA_021206555.1 Candidatus Cloacimonadota bacterium
GCCAGGATCAAGAAGGAGATACAGCATGGCTGAATTGTTTAGAGGAGATAGGAGTTACCGCCCGGATGAGATCGCGGAGAAGCTGAAAGTGGACATCTGTACGGTGTACCGCATGATCCGTGACATCGATGATCCACTGCCGGCTTTCCGGCCGCATGGCAGAGCGCTGAGGGTGGAGGGAGCGGAATTGATCCGCTATCTGGAGAGGCGAAAGGTTAGGCCTGAAGATGAGTAAAATGAAAGCCCCGGTGATGAGCCGGGGCTTTTTTTTTTACTGTGGCAGGAGCGGGCAAGCCGATTTGACGGTAATTATGGGCAAGCAAAGCTTGGCGCATGAGTAACACAAAAGCGTTTCGAGAGAAAAAGGACATGGCCTTCGAGGCCTACATCGGCGGCAAAACCGATCCCAGGGAGTTGGCCGAGCTGGTGGGCTGTAGCCCTGTGACGGTGGGCAAATGGATCAAAGCGGGTAAATGGGATAAGATCGAGGGAGAGCAGCGCAGGCTCACGCGTGAGATATCAGTGGCGCGACAGAAAGTGCTATTGGTTGCGCTCAAAGAATATGCCAAAGATCCCAAGAATACAGCCCTGCAGAGCCTGGTGAGTATAATCAAGCAAGAGCAGAAGCGGGAAGCGCCGGACGTGAGCTGAACGAGTACATCGTTACGTTCCTGGATCAGGTGACGGACTTTATGATCGAGAGAGAGCTTAGCGGGCTCTTAAAACAATTTCAGGCCAATCTGATGGATCTGGCTGAGTATTTACGCACGAGGAATCAATGATGTTTAACCCGCACGGTACCTCTCAAGCACCCGGCAGCTTGCCCGGCTGCCGGGGCCCTTTTGGATGCTCAGGTGGCAGGAGGGGCAAATGAATGACATCCTGGTACGCGTTCTATTCGTTCTCTTTGCCTTATATGCCGGGGTGATGAGCTGGCTATATAAAACAGCATACACTGAGCATAAGGAGCTGAAGAAAGCCCATGAGGATTTGAAACTGATGGTGAGTGGGCTGAAATCGGCAATAATGGATGATTTTGAGGCTGTCCTGGATAAGCGCTTTGACCGCTATCTGGAGCAGTTGGACACCAAGCTCGATAGCTGGTGGAACAAGATAGAATGTAATCTGATGAATGACGGCAGGTTGCCGCCAAAACGAACTAAACGAGACAGTTAGGAGAATAATACTATGAACCAGAGCAAAGCTACGCGTAGCACGGCTAAGAAGATCATGCAATCCATCCCTGATCACGGGCTGCCTTATGGGGCCGGCACCGAATTAGAAGGCACCTTTGGCGGCATCAGTATATTCCGAGCAGATTTTCCGGATGATGAGACCAGTTTCGAGATCGATGGCGAGGGCGTGAATCTGAGCGTACTGAATGGCGTTGTGCCTGATGGCTGGACATACGTAAGCCACTTTACCAAGGTCAGCATTCCTACTGGATCTGACATGGTGCTGATAGTTTACGGGTTCTAAAATGAAACTCTCGCATGAACTGAGGGTGGGCGCGAGCCAGGGGTTTGGTGCGGGAGCCTACGGTGTCCGCATGAACATGCTGATTCCCGGTGACTTGCCGGCTGACGATCCCAGGATGGCAGACGCTGGACGGGCAGAGCGATTGGGTAGCCTATCGCTATACAATGATGTTTTGGGCGCTTTGACATGGACTGAGGCCGATAATCCCATGCCGGCTTATGCGGAGAAAATCAAGAGATTGTGCTCGGTACAGAGCCGGATGAGGCGCTGCGTGATAGGGGCGAATCTATCGGTGCGCTACCTGGATCCGGATGACAGCACTAAGTACGCAGACGGTAGCGATTACGCAGAAGCGGATGGGAACATCATGGTGCAGATCCCGAAGTTTTGGTTTAAGGTTGTTTCTACTGGCGACTGGATAGAGATGTGGATATCGCCCTCTCCTGCCTTCGGCTATGCGGTGCATCCTGCATTCAGTAAAATCATCAATGGCGTGCTAACTCAGGTAAATTATCGTTACGTGGGGGCTTACGAGGGTGTTTTGATGAAATCCGGGCATCCGGTACACAGATATGACTGGGTGGCCGGTGAAGTGGGCGATAGAAATGTATCTCAATTCAATAACTACGCTTCTGGTGATTCCTTGGCATCTGTGCCCGGATATCTGCCCTGTAGCTCCATGAATATCGCCCAGTTCCGAGAGGCTGAGAGCATCGC
>JAJOKA010000070.1 GCA_021206555.1 Candidatus Cloacimonadota bacterium
TGCGTAAGTATGGCGTGGAACACATCGCGATGCTATCCGGTGATCAGCAATCCAAAGCGCAAAAGTGGCGAGAGATTTGGGTTTGGATACTTATTACGCAGAGCTTTTACCCCAGGATAAACTGCATAAACTGGAAGAACTGATCAGCAGGAAAGATGGCAAACTGGCCTTCTGCGGTGATGGCTGAACGACGCTCCCGTCCTGGCCAGAGCCGATATCGGGATCGCGATGGGAGCCATCGGAGCTCAGGCTTCCATCGAAAGCGCGGATGTGATCCTGCTCAATGACCGCCCGCAGCAACTGGTGCAAGCTTTTACCCTATCACGGCTTACAAACACTATCGTTTGGCAGAATATCAGCCTGGCTTTGGGCATCAAGATCCTGGTGATGGCCCTTGGCGTGAGCGGTGTTTCCGGA
The DNA here is from genome assembly GCA_021206555.1 of Candidatus Cloacimonadota bacterium. Classification (GTDB taxonomy): domain Bacteria; phylum Cloacimonadota; class Cloacimonadia; order Cloacimonadales; family Cloacimonadaceae; genus UBA5456. The sequence continues at coordinate 418 of JAJOKA010000070.1, forward strand.
CTATGGGAAGCAATAATAGCTGATGTGGGCGTGACCTTATTGGTGATCTTCAATAGCCTTCGTATGCTGAGGGTCAAAGAGCATGCTTGACAAGATTGGCTACTCAACTTTTTGTGCAAATTACTTACAAAACATGGAGATAATATGTCTGTAATCATCAGTCTTCCGGATGGAAGTAAAAAAGAATACCCCGGCGCTGTAAGCGCTCTTGACATCGCCAAAGACATAAGCCCGCGACTGGCTGACGCAGCCCTGGCCGCTGAGATAAATGGGAAACTCGTGGACATCGGAACCGTCATTGAATCTGATGCCGAAATCGTGATTCACACCTTCAAGACCGAAGCCGGAAGAGAGCTATATTGGCATAGCACAGCGACATCTGATGGCGCAAGCCGTGAAACAGCTCTTCCCCAATGTTCAGGTGACCATCGGCCCCGCAATCGAGCAAGGCTTTTATTACGATTTTGATCGGGATGAAGCCTTCACGGATGAGGATCTATCCAAGATCGAAGCGCGCATGAAAGAGCTGATCGCTCAGGATCTGCCCTATTCCAGACGCGAGCTGAGCAAGCAGGAAGCGGTGGAAATCTTCCGCAATATGGGCGAAAACTATAAGATCGAAATCCTTGATGAGATTCCTGATACGGACGTCATCAGCACCTATACTCAGGGCGATTTCATCGATCTCTGCCGTGGACCGCATATCCCTTCCACCGGCAAGATCAAAGCCGTGAAACTGCTCAAAAGCTCCGGTGCTTATTGGCGTGGTGATGAGAAAAACAAGATGCTCAAACGCATCTATGGCATCAGTTTCCCTTCCAATAAGGAACTTACCGAGTATCTGAACTTCCTGGAAGAAGCCGCTAAGCGTGATCACCGCAAACTGGGCAAAGACCTTGACCTCTTCTCCATCAACGATGAAGTGGGCGCGGGTTTGGTGCTCTGGCATCCGAATGGCGCGATGATCCGCCATCAGATCGAGACTTTCTGGAAGGATCAGCACCTAAAAAACGGTTATGAACTGATCTATACCCCCCACGTGGGACGCAGTAAACTCTGGGAAACCAGTGGTCATTTGGGCTTTTACAAAGAAAACATGTATTCCAAGATGGACGTGGAAGGCCAGGATTACTATATCAAACCCATGAACTGCCCTTTCCACTTGAGCATCTACAATGCCAATCACCACAGCTATCGCGAGCTGCCCATCCGTCTGGCAGAACTGGGAACCGTCTATCGCTTTGAACGCAGCGGTGTGTTGCATGGTTTGATGCGGGTGCGTGGCTTTACCCAGGACGACGCGCACATCATCTGCACTCCGGAGCAAGTGAGCGACGAAGTGGAGAAGCTGATCGTCTTCTCACTGGATATGCTGAAATCCTTTGGTTTCAAGGAATTCCTGATTTATCTGTCCACCAAACCCGAAGCGGCTGTGGGCCGGGATGAAGATTGGGCTATGGCTACTGACAGCCTCAGAGCCTCGCTCACCAAGCTGGGTCTGGATTTTGGCGTGGATGAAGGCGGCGGAGCCTTTTACGGTCCCAAGATCGATATCAAGATCAAGGATGCCATCGGCCGGGCCTGGCAATGCACCACCATTCAGTTTGACTTCAACCTGCCGGAACGCTTTGACATGCAATATATTGGCGCGGATAATAGCGCTCACCGACCCTACATGATCCATCGTGCCGTATTGGGCTCTGTGGAACGCTTCTTTGCCACCTTGCTGGAATACCATGGCGGAAACCTGCCTTTGTGGCTGCTCCCAAACAGATGATGATCCTGCCCATTACGGACGCACAGATTGACTATGCCAAAGAGCTGCAAGAACGCTTTAGCAAGGAAGGCTTGCGCTGCGCTGTGGATTATCGCAGCGAAAAGATCGGCTACAAGATTCGCGAAGCTGAGCTGCAGAAGATCCCTTATATGTGCATCGTGGGCAAGAAAGAAGCCGAAGAAGGCAGCCTCACTTTGCGCAGGCATACCCAGGGTGACCTGGGAGCAATGAGCTTTGACGCTGCTCTGACCGCCATTAAAGCCGAACTATGAGCATTTTTGCCACGATCAAGGAAGAACTATTAAAAGAAGCTTCTGCCATCAGCACGGTGGCAGAAGCTCTTGATGAGGCACAAGTAGAGCATGCTTTCCGGCTCCTTAGGGATTGCCAGGGCAAGGTCGTGCTCACGGGAATCGGCAAAGCTGGCATCATTGCCCGTAAGATTTCCGCGACCCTGGCCAGCACCGGAACTGGTTCCATCTTCTTGCACGCGGCAGAAGGCATTCATGGCGACCTGGGCATGCTCTGTAAACAAGATGTGGTGATGGCCATATCCAATAGTGGCAACACTTCAGAGATGTTGGCCATTATTCCTTTCATCCGCTTCATCGGAGTGCCCCTGATCAGCCTGACGGGAAACCCGGATTCCCAGCTGGCCAAAGCCTCTGATGCCGTTTTATGTACCACGTCGATGCCGAATTGGAGCCTTTGGGTATGGTGCCCACTGCGAGCACGACCGTTGCTTTGGCCTGGGGGACGCTCTGGCCATTGCGCTATTGAAGGACAAGAACTTTTCTCTTAGCGATTTTGCCCGTTTCCACCCGGGTGGTGCTATCGGTAAACGCTTATTGCTAAAGGTAAAAGACCTGATGCATCAAGGCCTTGAACTGCCCAAAGTATTGGACAATACTCCGCTGATGGAGAGCATCCTGGAGATGAGCTCCAAAAAGCTGGGTTGCACTCTAGGTGGAAGATACCAAAGGCATCATGCTGGGGATCATCACCGATGGTGATCTACGACGTCAGATCCAGCAAAAGGAAGATAAATTGCTCAGCTATCCCGCGAAAGATTGCATGACAGCCAATCCCAAAGCTACCACGCCCGATGAACTGGCAGTTAATGCCTTGAACCTGATGGAAGAATTCAGCATCACCATGCTGCCCGTGGTAGATGACGAGGGCAGAGCTGTGGGTATGTTGCATATGCACGATCTGATCCGGGCAGGAGTTGTTTAGTGGTTAGTGGATAGTGGACAGGGCATTGCTTCGAAGTCAGTCTTAGTTTGGCTTATGATCACTGTATTCTATGAGGAGATGATAAGGTTAACTAAGAGTAACAACAAGCCAAACCATCCAGTTGCAGCCCCTAACCACTATCCACTATCCACTAACCACTATCCACTAAAAATACTACCTATTCCCCCATTTCCGATTATCATATGACCAAATCTTGGTCTTTTTAGCTAATCAAAGGAGCTTATCATGGCAATATCCGGACCATATTGTTTCATAACAGACATCGGATCTACCACTACCAAAGGAATCCTGATCGATACTGATAACGCAATAGTGCTGGGCATCACCCATGCTGACACCACTGTGGAAGAGCCCATCAATGACGTTGCCATAGGAGTGTTCAATGCCGCTCAAGCTCTGGAGCACAGAAGCGGAATCTCCATCCTCTCCCCCACAGCTTCTCCCACAACCCTTAGTTTCCGTGAAGGCATCGAGTATCTCAGCACCAGTTCTGCCGGCGGTGGATTGCAGATTTTGGTGATCGGTCTTACCCTGTTTGATAGTGCCAGCAGTGCCAAACGCGCGGCTTATGGAGCCGGAGGGGTTATCCTGGACGTCTTTGCCATCGATGACAAGCGCAAGACCGTGGAGCAGATGCAGGCCATGCGCAATCTACGTCCGGACATGATCCTCGTCTGTGGTGGTACCGATGGTGGAGCGCTGAGCAGCGTGCTCAGAATGGCTGAGATTCTGCGCATCGCAAAACCATTGCCTAAATACAGCACTTCCACCAAGATTCCCACTATTTATGCCGGAAACAAGGATGCAGCCGAGATGATCAAGGATATGATCACTAGGGATTTTGACTTGCACATCCTGCCAAACTGCGGCCCAGTTTGCAGGAAGAAAAGCTGAAGCCTACCCAGGACAAAATCCAGGAACTCTTTATGGAAAATGTGATGGAACGCGCTCCGGGCTATGCCAAGATCAAGGAAACAGTCTCCGCAGCTATCCTACCCACGCCTTCCGGGGTGCTCAAATCCATGCAGAGCCTGGGCAGAGACGAGAAAAACCTGATCGCTTTTGATATCGGCGGAGCCACCACCGATGTTTTCACCAGGATAAACGGACACTTCCATCGCACCGTAAGCGCGAATTTGGGTATGAGTTACAGCGCACTGAACGTGCTTAAAGAAAATGGGATAGCCGGTCTTATGCATATGCTGCCTCAAGACATATCAGAGAACGATCTCCGCAACTATATCGGCAACAAGACCCTATTCCCGACAGTTGACCCCCTTGGCAGCAATGAATACCGGATCGAACATGCTCTGGCCAAAGCCGCTATATCTTTGGCCTTCGCGCAACATCAGGAAATGCACTACAACACCCAAAAAATGGGCTATCTGGACACCCTGAAGCAGGATGGTCGAGATAAGTATGACGAGAAGTTTCACTATATCGAAAACGAAGAAGCTTATTCCTTTTATGCCAGCGATATCGACATTCTGATCGGAGCCGGAGGCGTATTTGCCCACGCGCAAAACACCGGCCAGTGCATCGATATGCTGATCTCCGGCTTCAAGCCCCTGGGTATCACCGAATTAATGATCGATAAACACTTCATCAGCCCTCACCTGGGAGTGCTTGCACAGAGCGACGCAAGACTGAGCAAGAAGCTGCTGGATGAAGAATGCCTGGAGCCTCTGGCGCTTTATATACGGCCAAGTTTTCCACCTAAAACCGGAGTGCATGTCCTGCGCTTAACGCTGATGGTATTCAGAGCAAAGACGTGTTTAGCGATGACTTCATCATCTTGGATGCCAAATCAGCGCAGAAACTTGGCATCGAAGTACGCAAGAAATGCCTCTTGGGCGATAGCGCTGATCAGCGTGAGTTACAGAGCGATCTGCCGATCATCATTGATACCAGGATTGATCTCAAAGCGCACAATCCAAGAGTGGAAAAAGCATTAAGTTTATATACCGATATCCCTGATAAAGCAGTGTTTAGGAATGTAGCAGCTCCTCAGCGCTCACGGTATAGCCGATTGATCGATCTCCCCTATAAAGGATCCATCATGGCAAGCGAAGGAGCTATGGTCAGACCCGATGATGTGATCGGAATCAATCAATATGATCCGGCCCGGCTCTTTGTGATCAACGCTATCCCAAGCAATGAACGCATTAGCCATGAGCTCATCCGTGGCAGCATTCAGGTGAAAGTGGGAGACCTTATCACCTATGATCAGATCCTGGCAACAGCCATTCCTGAGGCCGGCATCAAGCATCCTTTCCGTTCACCGGTGCGCGCTAAAGTCGAATACATTCAATATGCCGTGGGCATCATCGTAGCTTCCGAGATTCAGGATTACGACATGAAGCCACACCGGGTAAACCTGGCAGACAAACTGGGAGTGAAGCCCAAGTATGTTCAGCGCTATCTGTTACACCATGTGGGAGACTTTGTGTATGAAGAAGAAACTCTGGCCCGCAGGCTGGATCGCAAGGTGGGCTTGAAACCCGCCAAGGCTCCCAGCACCGGACAAGTAACTGAGTTTGACCCCAAGACCGGCATTATGACCATCCAGTACCCGGATAAAGCATTTGAATACAAAGCTTTGGTAAAAGGGAAGGTCTTAACCGTCGAGGAAGGCAAATCTGCGGAGATCGAGTTTGAAGCAGAAGGCCTGGAAGCAAGCATCGGATGGGGACCAAAGGTGTATGGCACTATTCGCCGGGTGGACAAAGCCGATGATCCGGCATTGAGCCCCAAAGACATCGCTGTACTTAGCTTCAAGCCCGGCGCAGAAGACCTGGAAAAGCTCATTTCCGCCAATCCCCAAGCCATAGTTTGTTCCTCTATAGAAGAAAAAACTGATCCCTCTTCTTTTTGGAGCTGAGCAAGGAGTGATCAATACCGGATTCGAGAATCCCGGCTTCTGCTTAGTGCTCTTGCAGGGATTTGGAGATATCCCCTATTCCGCAGAACAATCAGGATTTTTAACTGCTTCAGAGGGAAAAGCTTGTTTCATCGATCCTCACACCAGAATTCGAGCCGGAGTATCGCGCGCCAGGATCTTTGTCTTCAAAGAGTAGATCACAGGTTATAGGAGTGGGTATGCCATAATTAGACTCTCTGCATTAAGGGTAAATGGCTGACGCTCATTAAGTATGCCGGGGGAAGAGAATTAAATACGGGGTGTTGCATGAAAACAATTGACAAAAAGGCGCCCGAATCTAAGTTCGTACTCATAGGGAGTGTTATCATAATAATCACATATAGGAGACCTTATGAAACACGAAAAGATCATTTGGCTGGTTATCGCGTTTGCTTGCGCGCTATACTTGCTGCCGGCACAGAATGTGCAGGACTTGGATTTTCAGCAACTCGGATGGCAGGAATTCCCCATCGCCGGAATCGACAACCTCTTTGTTCCGTATTCCAATCCTTCACTTTTGGGCACCGGAAATGCCAATGGCATCGGACTGGTACATTTAGCAGATGATGAGCAGTTCCAAAAGCGTTACTGGATCATCGTCAATACCGACGGTTTGAGCTATAGCTATGAACGTGATCACGGCGTTGAGCACCACATGCTGGCATCAGGAAGTGAGCTTCTGCCCGCGCACATCTTCCCCCAACCTGTATGTTGGATCAAACTACCGGTGGCGGGATGGCAAGTTCAAAGATGGTACCTTCCGCAGCGCTGTCACATACCGTCCGGCAAATTTCGCTTCAGTGGCCATGACCTGGGACAATCCCATGCACGCACGGCTATTTACCGCGGTGGCATAGCCTTGCGCCCCATGGCCTTTGTGCCTTCAACCCCTGACTACCGCCCTGGACGCTATC
>JAJOKA010000087.1 GCA_021206555.1 Candidatus Cloacimonadota bacterium
ATCCGCAGCGAACTTTGCTACGAGCAGTCAGTGCTTCCAGGGGAATACCGAATCCAACTGCGCCACCGCTGCGATCCACCAATAGTCCGATGGCTACTGTCTCGATCGATTCTTTCTTGATCGCGGCCAGAACTTCATTGATGCTGCCACCGGTGGAAAGGATATCTTCGATCACTACGGCTTTTTTCACTTTTGCTTAGATCAAATCCGGTTCGGAAGCTCATCTCACCATCTTTTCTCTGGCAAAAGACGAACTTTTTGCCCATGATTCGGGCCACGTCGAAGGCCAGAACAATGCCGCCATAAGCCGGGCCGATTACTGTGTCAAAATCGTATTCTTCCAGACGAGCGGCCAGTCTTTTGCACATTGTGTGAGTAGCTTCAGGATTTTGCAGCACTTTGATCTTCTCGATATAGCGATCGCTGTGTTTGCCGCTGGTCAGGCTAAAATGACCTTCCAATAGCGCGCCTTCCTTTTTCAATATCTCACTGGTAATGTATGCGTCATCAAGGTTTTTCAAGAAATCGGAGGCTTCTGCTTCAGCATCCTGCTGCACCTGAAGCTCCATCATATACATGTCCCCCGCCATGGATGGGTACATGCTCATCATGCGCTCGTTGAGCAGAACTACTTCAAATCCCGCTTCTTCTAAAAGGGACTTGGCCATCTCGGCTTCAAAAATATCTGTGTAAGTGGCGATCGTGGTCATCGTGGCATCCATTTCATTCTCCTTTCTTTTAAGATTTACACAAAGAGACAAGAGGAAAGAGGGTTTCAAAGAGGTGATAGTAAGGGTCTGTGGGCCTGATGACAGGGCATCCACAATAGTCTTTTTAACCATCTCTTTGTTACCTCTTTTCTCTATCCTCTTTGTTTAAGCTTCATATAGTTCAGGGGGCAGCGTTCACTACCCCCTTTACTATAGTATAATCAGTTTTTTATGCTTTGCCGATCTCAATGCCCTTTTTTATGGCAACGAGATTCAGCTCTAGAAGCTCAGGATTCTTGCTTTTCATGAAGCCGGTGAGATCCGCCTCCATGGTTTCATATCTGATCAATCCGGTTTTCCCGATGATGATGCCGATGGCCAACATATTGAGCACCATCTGATTGCCGATAGCTTTGGCAATCTCCACCATGGGCGCTTTGATGATCACGATATCATCCCGTTTGCAGCCATGAGGGCACATATCGGTATTATAGATCAAGATCCCGCCGGGGCGGATGGAAGGGGCAAATTTGTCGATGGAGGGCTGATTGAGCGCCACCAGGATATCCGGAAAACTCACGATGGGTGAGGCAATTGCTTCATCTGAGATCACGGTGGAGACGTTTGCCGTACCCCCACGCATTTCCGGGCCATAGGAAGGTAACCAGGAAACGTTCTTACCTTCGGTCATTCCGGCTTTAGCCAGAAATTTTCCGATTGTGAGCACGCCTTGTCCGCCAAATCCCGCGCAAATCAATTCAGTAGTCATTATTCCACCCCTTTGTCTCTTAAACAGCCGACCTTGAAGAAGGGCAGCATGTTTTCTTTGGCCCAATCCCTGGATTTGATGGGATCGATGCCCCAGTTTGTGGGACACGTGGAGATCAGTTCCACAAAAGTGAAACCACGGCCTTCTTTGTTATATTGAATAGCTTTGGATACAGCTTTCTTGGCTTTGAGAATATCAGCCGGAGTCAGAAGCGATACGCGCTCAATATAGTATGGCGCCACGAGAGTTGCCAACAGTTCGCTCACCCGGATCGGGAAGCCGATATCATCGGTCTTACGTCCGTAAGGGCTGGTGGTGGTCTTCATCTCAGGTAAAGTTGTGGGCGCCATCTGGCCACCGGTCATGCCATAAATGGCATTGTTCACAAAAAACACGGACATCTGTTCACCCCGGTTTGCGGCATGCACGATCTCCGCGGTTCCGATCGCGGCCAGATCGCCATCACCTTGATAGGTAAATACATGCATATCCGGACGGGCACGTTTGATCCCCGTGGCCACGGCAGGTGCTCTGCCATGTGCGGCTTGAGCCATATCGAAATTGAAGAACTTGTAGGCAAACACAGAGCAGCCCACGGGAGCCACGCCTGTCATCTTATTGGTCAGCCCCTGCTCTTCGATGGCTTCTGCCACCAGGCGATGAGCCACACCATGCAGGCAACCGGGACAATAGGTAAAGGGAGTCTTGGTTAACGATTCGGGTCTGTATGCTATCTTTTCCACTTTTTACTCCTTAAAACACGCTTCGAGCTTGGCTTGGATTTCGGCCGGGGTGAAGACAATGCCACCCACTTTGCCCCAGAAATCCACCGGTACTTTGCCATTGACGGCAATCTTCACATCATCAAGCATTTGGCCTTTATTCAGCTCGAAAACATACACTTTCTTCACTTTGGGTCCGATGGCTTTGGCCACCGCTTCGTAGGGATAGGGCCAGACGTTGATGGGACGGATCAGGCCGACGCTTTTGCCATCTTTCTTCAGTTCATTGATGGCAGATTTCACTATGCGGGAAGCCGTTCCCCAGGCCACGCAAAGGATCTCGTTGTCGTCAGAGACATTGAACTCTTCATAGCGGATCTCGTTTTGAGTGATTACGTCATATTTCTTATACAGATCATTCACGTGTTTTTCCAGCACCAGGGGATCGATCTCCAGAGAGTTGATCTCATGGTGGTGTTTCCCTTCGCCATCTTCATTGGGGCAAATGCACCAGGAATCGTGCTGCTTGCCTTTGGCTTCGATCTCGGCATCGCTGAGAGGCTCTTTGAATTCCACCGGTTCCATCATCTGACCCAACATGCCATCGGCCAGGATCATCACGGGATTGCGGTATTTATCCGCCAGATCAAAGGCTTCAGAGGCCATATCGGCAAATTCCTGCACGGAAGCAGGCGCCATTACGATGAGCTGATAATCCCCATGACCACCGCCCTTAACAGCCTGAAAATAGTCACCCTGCGCAGCTGAATATCGCCCAAACCGGGACCACCACGTTGCACGTTCACGATCACCGCGGGCAGTTCTGCGCCGGCAATGTAGGAAATGCCTTCCATTTTCAGCGAGATTCCGGGTGAAGAAGAGGATGTCATCACGCGTTTACCGCATCCGGCTGCACCATAGACCATATTGATCGCGGAAACCTCACTCTCAGCCTGCAAGAAACAGCCGTTTACCTTCGGCATCATGCGGGCCATGTATTCAATCAATTCACTTTGAGGAGTGATGGGGTAGCGAAATACAATCTGCAACCGCTGCGAATGGCAGCTTCGGCCACTGCTTCATTACCTTTCATCAGTATCTTTGCCATCATATCCTCACTTCTCAACCGTTATTGCCACATCAGGGCAGGTTACAAAGCACATCTTGCAAGCGATGCACTTGTCTTGTTCAAAACATTCCGCATAGTGGTAGCCTTTGGCATTGATGTTTTCGGAAAATCTGATGATCTTCTTGGGGCAAGCTTCAATGCATAAGCCACAACCTTTGCAGTAAGTTGGATCAACCGTCATTCTCGGCATGGTTGTTCTCCTTAGACGTAATTTTTCAATGAGGTGATAGGACGATAACTTGCTGGAATCTGTCAATATATTTTCGCTCACAGGGTCAAGGCTTCATAGTTTTACCCTCTCACACAGAACACTTGCCACTTGTTACCTGCAACCGGAAATAGGAACCTAGCCTATTGAGATACGCTCATGATACGGTCATGATACGGTGATTTTCATGAGCGTATCATGACCGTATCATGACGATAAGCAATGAGAATCAGTCGCTGGACTGATTGCGAGAAATCGCAGGATTCGACACGTCTCGTGTCGAAATGCTTCAAGATGAATCTTCTACAGTGCAGACGAGGACGTCTGCAATCCTTAATTCACTGCGATAGCATAGGAGCATGGACTGCGAGGTTAAAGAATGCGTGAACGGGGGATCGGATATCTGCCCATGGAAGCTACAAGGATACTCCAGCTAGTGATATGCCAAGCATTAGGAAGCCGATCTCCTGATCGCTTGTGGCAATCAGGAGATTGCCACCCCAATACTTTTTTGCCACATGCCAAGTTTGACACAACACTAGTTATGATATGGCATGCCCGCTGCTCGAAGTCCAAAGCACATGAATAATATAGACAAGCTTGAAGATTGAGAAGTGCTTTGGACTCCGAGGGTGGCAGTGCTTTGGACTCCGAGGGTGATGGAATGCTTCGCTTCTTGACACAAAATGCCATGCAAAAATTATAGCATTTACTTACAGAATGGGAGCAAGATACGATGAATAAGCACATTACAGACTTCCTGAGTTTTTTGGATAAGGCAAATTCTCGCTTTACTGCCAGCACTCAGATCACAGATAGACTGCTTGCCGCCGGATTCTCCGAGCTGCAAGAGACCGACACATTCAAGCTGAAAAAGGGTGGAAAATACTTCATCCGTCGCATGGACACCGCAGTGATCGCCTTTGTGATCGGCAGTAAAAGCCCCGCTGAGAGCGGTTTCAAACTTGCTGCCAGCCACATCGACAGTCCTTCTCTGAAGCTGAAAACCAAGAGCTATAAATGCGACCGCGATGTATGCCGCATGGGCGTGGAAGTATATGGCGGACCCATCGTGCACACCTGGGTGGATCGTGAACTCAGCGTTTCTGGACGCGTGATCATCAAGACCGCCAAGGGCCATCAGAGTCGCGTGGTGGACATCAAGAGCCCAATCGCCATCATCCCCAATGCTGCCATCCACATGAACCGCGAGATCAACAAAGGCTTTGAATATAACAAGCAAAACCACCTGCAGGCTATCTTCAGCGTTACGGCACAGGATGAAAACCTGTGCTTGCCATGATAGCTCAGGAACTAAAGATCAGCGTGAAGGATATCATTGCGGACGAACTGTATCTCTATGACGCGCAAAAAAGCGGCTGCCATAGGAGTTAATGCCGATATTATCGCTTCTGGAAGATTAGCAATCTGGCTATGACTCATGCTATTTTGCAAGGTATTATCTCTGCGAATAAGCCCAAGCACACTTCAGTTGCGGTGTTCTTTGACCACGAAGAAATCGGCAGTCAGACCCCGCAAGGAGCCTTTTCCAGCTTGCTTTCTGAGCTGATGGAGCGGGTGTGTCTGGCTCAGAATTGCAACCGTGAAGATTTCTATCGTGCCATCCGCAATTCATATCTGATCTCCGCTGATATGGCGCATGCCTTCCATCCATCCTATGCCGAGAAATACGATCCGGATTATAGCCCGAGGATGAACGGCGGGCCGGTGATCAAGCTCAATGCAAATCACCGATATGCCTCAAACGGCGAGACTTGCGTCCCCTTTATCGAGCTTTGTGAACAGGCCAAAGTGCCCTATCAGCAGTTCCTTGTGCGCAGCGATATGCCCTGTGGCAGTACGGTGGGCCCGGTATTGGCCGCCAATCTGGGGCTCAGAACCATCGACATCGGTAATCCCATGTGGGCGATGCATTCTGTGCGCGAAAGCTGTGGCACAGAGGATCACATCAGTTTGATCAAAGTGCTGGAACTCTTTTTCAACTAAGCATTTAAACACAAGAAAAATAGAATACAGAGGTAAAACACAATGGCAACATTCAAACCCTTCAAAGCCGTGCGTCCGGTGCCGGAAAAAGCCCAGGCCATCGCTTCCCTTCCCTATGATGTAATGGATTCAGATGAAGCCCGCATCGAAGTAAAGAAACACCCGCTCAGCTTCATCCACGTGGAAAAACCCGAAGTTGACCTGCCGGAAGGTACCGATCTCTACGATCCCGCGGTGTATGCCAAAGCGAAGGAAAACCTTTATAGCTACATCACTGAAGGACACATGATCCAGGATGATAAGCCCATGTTCTATATCTACCGTCAGGAGATGGACGGACGCTATCAGTATGGCCTGGTAGGCCTTAGCTCCGTGGATGAATACATGGATGGCATTATCAAGAAACACGAACTCACCCGCGCGGAAAAAGAAGCCGATCGCATCCGCCACGTGGATACCTGCGATGCGCACCCCTCACCGGTGTTTTTCACCTATCCGCATCAAGATGAGATTGATATTGTGGTGGAGAAAGTGAGTAAGAACAGCGCTCCCGTCTATGATTTTAAGAGCGACGACGGCATTGGCCACACGCTGTGGATGATGGACGATCCCAGTGACGTGCAAGCTATCGAAACTGCCTTTGCCAAACTGCCATATCTCTATGTGGCAGATGGACATCACCGTACAGCCAGCGCTGCAAAAGTGGGCTTGGTAAGAAGAGAGCAGTATCCGGACTATACAGGCGACGAAGAATTCAACTTCTTTATGACGGTGATTTTCCCGGATAACCACCTCAAGATCTTTGATTACAACCGCGTGGTGAAAGACCTCAATGGCCACAGCCAGGATGAGTTTATGGCCAAAGTGAAAGAGAACTGGAAGGTGGAAGAAGTGCCTGCCGGAGCGGATTACAAGCCCTCGCACTTGCATCAGATGAGCATGTATATCGATGGTAAGTGGTATTTCATCAGCCCCAAAGCTGGAAGCTGGAAAGAAAGCGACGTGGTGGAAAACCTCGACGTATCCATTCTGCAAAAGAATCTGCTGCATCCCATCTTAGGGATCGCTGATCCCAGAACCGATAAACGCATCGACTTCGTAGGCGGCATCCGGGGCTTGGGCGAACTCGTGAAACGCGTGGACAGCGGACGCGAAGTGGTGGCTTTTGCCATGTATCCCACCTCGATGGACGAGCTGATCGGTATTGCTGATGCGGGCGAGATCATGCCTCCCAAATCCACCTGGTTTGAGCCAAAACTTCGTAGCGGACTCTTTATTCATCTATTGAAATGAAGACTTATCACATCGAAAGTTTGGGCTGTGCCAAAAACCAGGTGGATAGCGAACGCTTTGTGGCCATCATGGAAAGCTATGGCATGAAAGAGGTTTATGATCCTCAAGATTCGGATCTGATCCTGGTAAACACCTGCGCCTTCCTCAGAAGCGCGATGGAAGAGCTGGATTCAGTCCTGAGCGCAATCTTGGAACTGATAGATCTCAAAAAAGACCAAGGTGGTAGTTACTGGTTGCATTACGACCAGAGCTCTGGATGAGTTTCGAGAGCTTTTTCCGGAAGTGCATGCCTGGATCGCGTTGAAGGATTTTGGTAGCTTCGAGGAATATCTGGAAGCGCTATGTGCTACCTCAAACTCAGATAGCAGGAATCCTGCCGAAGAGTGGACGCATCAAGTTTGAAGATGGTCAG
>JAJOKA010000105.1 GCA_021206555.1 Candidatus Cloacimonadota bacterium
GTACGCAGACGGGTCAATGTGGTGCGGTTAAATACTCCGGAGGCCTCCATGGCCGGCACCAGAGCTTCACCCTCGCTCAACATCAGAGGAATAGTGACTTTCTTGATCCTATCCTCCATCCAGGCATTACGACAGGCCTCAGCTGCCGTTCTGATGGTCTCGATATTGTCTCCGGCTCCGCCATAGATAGTGCCAAAAACCCTGAAATATACTTCAATTGCGGACTTATGGATCAGGTGTCCCACCACCGGCAGTTTTACGATATGCGCGTCTCTCCATATCTTCCCTTTGGGAGTGCTCCACCAACGCCAAATGGCTATGATGGGCAGAACCACAGCCAAGGCAATCGTCCACCAGTATATGCCCAGCCAATCACTCACTTCGAGGGTACCTTTGGTAAGAGGGGGCAAAGGCATATCAAACTTCAAAAACATTTCTGCCGTGGCAGGGAAAATATCGATCACATAATACATCACCGCGCCGATGGTAGCAAGCACGGCAAACATCGGTGAGATCAAAGCTTTTTTGATATTCTTTTGAATCTCCATGTCGCGTTCAATGAACTTGCTGGTCGCGTCAAAGATCTCGGCCATATTACCGCTCTTTGTAGCCAGACCCAGCATGAAGGCCGGAAACTTTCCAAAGATGTGTACAAAACGGGCAAATACTTCCCTGCCCTCAGCCCCGCCCTTAAGCTGGCTTTCAATCTGCTGCAAGGCATCTTTGAAGGTACGGTTCGCCTGCTCTTCGGCCAGCATTTCCAATATCTTACCGAAGCTCATGCGATCTTTGAGCATAGTGCTGGAAAGCTTGATAAACATCATCACATCTGCAAGGCTAACCCTTTGGGGAATATCAAATAGCACAGGATTGATCTGAAAGCGGGTATAGCCCATGCGGGTTAGCGCTGCAGCCACATCCTGCTTAGTATAGGCTGATTGCCGACCGTTAAAAGGCTTCTTTTTGCCCTCCCCATATACCTTGTAAAGCCAGTCCCTTTTCTTTTCAAAACTGGTGACGCGCAGTTGATATTTTTGCGAGATCTTATTCAGATGCGCTTTGGCAGCCTTGCCACTATCGGCCATAAAGGTACCCTGTACCAGCTTACCCTGCCCCCCAATGGCTTTAAAGCGGTATTCCTTGGCCATGGCTACTCCTTCAGCGCAATTATCCCATATTCATTTTGTGCAAACCCCCGTCTCAGGGCTCTATACAAAAGGAACAAGGCATATTTCTATAACCGTGATTATCCGCAATGCTATCAAGCTAAATCTCTGTGTGCTATCGCTATAGCTCTTTCGACGATTGCTTTAGCATCGCGCAAATCCCAGAGCATCACTATATTCCCCTAATACCAAGATTGGTCAAGAGATTTCTTGACCAATCTTGTGTAAAGCCTATTTAATGCTTTCGAATGATTAATCTTCGGCCAAGGTACGTCAACGTCAGGAGGCAACCGCTGTAACTTTGTCATCAAGAAGGGATACTGTGGTGACGATTTGGGGTTGTTTACCGTTACGGACAGCTGTACCCAGTCCAGTGATTTCAACAGTAGTGCCATTTCGCGGAAGTGATTTCATATTCGCCATTTTCATTTTTGGCATTTTCACCGGTCAGGCCAAGATAATCGGTAATAATCTGTACCATATCTACACCTTCTCCAGTGGGCTCTACACCACCGGCTCCACCCTGGGATTGGGGGAGTCTTCCACCATTGCAGTACTTGAGCTGCGAAAGCTTGCGCGTCAGAAGCGATAGCGGTTTTGTTGGCATTGTAAGCTTGGCTGTTAAACATGCTGATACCGACGGCGATAGCTACACCGACGATGATTACGCTGAGTACGATCAAAAGAATTTGTTGGGTTCCCATTGGTCTCTCCTTTTTGGGGTTGATTTTTTTTTGGAATGTGTATCACTTATCGTGTTCACTCTATATTCTTGTTGTGCCGAAGCACGATCATCTATAGAGCAAGGGCTGTGCCAATTGCGCAATTCTCCCGCAATATTTATCGCACGATAGATTTATCTTGCTGCCTTACATGCGCTTAGCCTAGCAGAAATTTGTCTGTTTTGTGCTTATTTGGGGTGCTGTGGCTATGCGCCAACTGTCCCTTTTTCGCCAATTACGGCTCTCTATCGTATCACAAAGGGGACATAGCGCAGCATCGCAAACATGGAAACGTCATCTTGACGTTTGAGAGTGGAAACGTCATCTTGACGTTTGAGAGTGGAAACGTCATCTTGACGTTTGAGAGTGGAAACGTCATCTTGACGTTTGCGTGTGGAAGGATACCGCATCTAAATGTGTACGCTTCAGGATGAAGCATCTACACTTCTGCTTCAGGATGAAGCATCTACACTTCTGCTTCAGGATGAAGCATCTACACTTCTGCTTCAGGATGAAGCATCTACCATCCCCCATTCCCGCTGTTTGAAGTCCATGCCGCCCGTAGTCTAATGGCCTGCAATAGGTTACAGGTAAATTGACATATGCCGGGCAGGCATGAAGTTTTCAAGCGGCATGAACTCCAAAGGTGCCCATCTCCATTCCATCTCCACCATCTCCATTCCATTGTAAATTATGGCTATTACACCTTTTTTCCTCACTTAAGGACGTTAATCAAGTCTTAATCAAGCGTTAATCAAGCGTTAATAATTAACGCTTGATTAAGGGGGGATGATCGCTTGATTAATGCTCTGAAATGAGCAACTTACAATTTACAATTTACGATTTACGATTATATGGCATTGGATCATAGCAGATCATAGCAATACAAAGATTCTTTTTCCTTGACGCTTTGATGGCGGGCAGAAAGTATTGAACAAGAGAGATTATATGGAGGTCTCGTGTTCAAAAATGTACTGTTGTTGCTGATTGGCCTGATGGTACTGCCTTTGGCAGCGGAATCGGAAGTGAAGTCCATGTCCCTCAGGGTAGCTGATCCTGTATCTGTGGGAGCAGGTGGAGCATACCTGGCCGGTGTAATTCGGGTTCAAGATGGCCAGGGGATCGCGAACGCGGAGGTTCGGCTCAAACAAGGCGATCAGCAGATTCTGGAGACACGCAGCGAGGCAGGAGGAGTCTATGTCTTTAAAAAAGTGCCGGCTGGGACATACATAATAACCGTTTTAGCGCGAGATCATGTGGCCGCGGAAAGAATAGTGAACGTAAAACATAGCGGTCTGAGCCTGGCCAATCTGTCATTGCTGGCCGTCAGAAAAACAAGTAGGCCTGTGCCACAAACCCCCAATTGGGAGATTGCTCCGGGCAGCACCTTTATTGAGCGTCCAGTGCCTGTATCTGGAGCATTTGCGCGTCCTCCAATGCCGGAAGAGCGATGGTGACACGATGAAAGCCCGGATGATCCTGTTTTCATTATTCTTCCTGATCATCAGCGCCTGCTCTTTCGAGCTGCCCTTCAATAGCCATGAGTTCCGCTTTGTCAGGTCATACAAGCATCACGAAGAAAGCCCCCTCTGGCATTTTGGCGATATCAAAGGTGATGGTTATGATTATCTGATTCTGGCCAATCCCCAAATGCAGGGAACCGCGCTGTCAGTGTTGAATCAACAGGGTCGCAGCGTTTCGCAAGTTAATATCGCCGAAGGTCAGGTCAATCACATCAAGGTGCTCAGCAATCCCACAGACTTCAGTCAATGGATCTTTTACAGCATCAATGATGGCAAAGAAGTGTATCTGGGGGTTACCAGCTATGAATGGGCTCATCCTTTAAGGCGCACGGACAGGAGATTTGAGCCTTATCCCAGAAACGATAATCTGATGAATGTGCCGGCCTATAGCTGGAGCGCGATGTTGCAGCCCAAGTTGTTGCAGGATATCGATGGAGACGGTCGTCTGGAAGTGGTGGCTTTGGCTCTCGATGGCTACAGCATCAATCCGCGGGGTTTGATGGCCTTTGATTTTGAGTCCGGTGCGCTCAAATGGTTTTTCCAGAGCCCCAGCTGCTTCACCAGCATGCTGTTTGAGGATTTTGATGGTGATGGGCAGGGTGAATTCGTCCTGGGCAATACCGCTTTCAATAATACAGAGCACGGTTTCAACGGTCTTGATGACAAGAATGGCTACATCGTGATCGTGGATCGGCATGGCGAGCTGAAGCATTCGGAGCGTCTGATGTCCGGGCTCAGCGAAGTGCTGTTGCAAAGCTCTGATGTGGATCAGGATGGAAAGCCGGACATCTTTGCGCTGCTGTTGCGCCGTGGCAGCGAAAAGCTCCAAGGGAGGAATCCTGCGCCTCAGCTATGACTCCGGAAAGCTGATTCGCAAAAAAAGAACTCCAGCTGCCCGGGAGTCCGGAAAGCTTGATCTATCCGGAGTTTTTGCTGCGTCTGAGCAGCAGCTCCGCCTACAGTGTTTTGGTCAACAATCAGCCGGAAGGCTTGCAACTCTATGACGATAAGCTCAACCTGGTAGCATCCGGCATTTCCGGAATCAACCGCCTCTTTGCCGTAGGGGATTTCAATCACAATGGCAGAAAGGAATTGCTGGCGCGCAGTAATGACGACAATATCCTGCTCCTTGACGGGAAATTGCGCGTGAACGCGAGCATGCCGAATCCCTATCCCGGCAAGCGCAGATTGATGGCAGAATTGGTCTCCACCAATCCGGATAGTAAACCGATGGTGGTGATCTCCTGTGAATCCGGCCTGAGCTTCTATGAAGTCAAGCGCATCCCCATCCTTCTGTATCTCTATCGCCTGGCAGAAGCCTATGGCCTGTGGCTCGCTATCCTGCTTTTGGCGATCACTATCAGGGTCTTGATAGTCCTCAAAAGCCGCGAAAAAGCCCTGGCTGTGGCCACGAGTAAGTGCGCCACCGGGTACCTGGTGATAGATGGCAATAACCGCATCCGGCATGCCAATAAGAGCGCTCTGAATCTGGCGATTCAGCATCAGCCGAGTGCTGATTTGACGAACCTCAGAGATGTATTTCCCAAGCTATCTGAGAGCATCCGGCACTTCCGGATCAGTCAGGTGGACTATGAAGATCTGGATTTGGAATTGGGAGAGCAGGTTTACAAAGCACGCATCGAACGCCTGCCCGGATATCGCAAACGCTATATCATCGCTATCGCGGCTCCTCCACCGGATGTCGATTCTGAGATGCTGAACTGGGCAGAAACCGCCAGACGTCTCTCGCATCACGTGCGCAGACACATCACAAACGTGATCCTGGCCCTGGATCCTCTGGAAGACGCGACCCAATCCTCGCAGCAAGAATATCTGCAGATCGTGCGCAGCGAGATCGATAAGGTCCGCGTCTTTACCCATGCCTTCCAGCGCTTTACCGAGATGCACAGCTATGAACTCAAGCTCATCGATCTGGTGCCGCATGTGGAGCATGCTATAGGGCAAATCCGCCTACCGGAATCCATCAAACTGATCCGCAACTACAATCTGAAAAGCATGAACGCCTACATCGAACCCATCAGATTTGAAGAAGCCCTGGTCAATACTCTGAACAATGCTACCGAAGCAATGCCGGAAGGTGGCACTCTGCATGTCAGCATCCGCATCTTTGCCCGGCACAAAAGCCCCAAGGGCAATCTGAGCGTACTGGTGGAAGTGGAAGATACCGGCAAAGGCATACCCGCCAAATATATGCAAGATATCTGGAAACCGTTTTTTACCACCAATCAATCCGGAACCGGAATTGGCATTCCTGAAACTAAAAAAAATCCTGGATTCCATGGGGGGGAATCCTGGATATTCAAAGCGAAGAGGGCGTGGGCACCACAGTTTCTCTTTGGCTAAAAGGAGAATTTGATGTATAAACTGAGGGTACTGATCGCCGATGACGATCATGTGTTTTGCAGGCTGACGGCAGATCTGATCCGCAACGCTGGCTACGAAGTACAAACTGCCAGCAGCGTGGAAGACGCCACGCGCATCCTGGCATCGCAGAGCTTTGATCTGATGATGCAGGATATGTGTTTCCCCGCTTTGCAGGATGGCTTTGGTATGCTGGAGGAAGTGCACGAAAGCTTTCCCCACATGCCGGTGTTGATGATATCAGGTTCGGGGCATATCCCCGACGCGGTGAATGCCATCAAGTATGGCGCTACGGACTTCATCGAGAAGCCCATCGCCAAAGAGCATCTCTTGATCCGGCTATCACGGCTGAGTGAAAACCTGAAGATCAAGCGGGATATGCGGGAGATCCAGGTATCCGCCATTGGCATGATCGGTCAGAGCGCGCCTATGCAAGAAGTCTATGACACCATCATCCAGGCGGCAAAGTTTGACACTCCGGTCTTGATCTCGGGTGAAACCGGTGTGGGAAAAGAACTTGCGGCTGCGGCTATTCACCGCTTATCCGAGCTCAATCACAAAAACATGGTCAGCATCAATTGCGCGTCCATCCCCCGTGAACTCTTTGAGGCAGAACTCTTTGGCTATGAAAAAGGCGCGTTCACCGGAGCTCAGGCCACTCATGCCGGTTACTTTGAATTTGCCGAAGGCACCAGCATCTTTCTGGATGAGATCGGTGAATTGCCCATCGAAGTGCAGGCCAAACTCCTGCGCGTGATCTCCGAAAACGAAATCCAAAAACTGGGTGGAAAGATTCACAAAATCCGAACCCGCCTGATCAGCGCATCCAACCAGAACCTTTTGCGGATGGTGGATGAAGGCAGTTTTCGCGGTGATCTCTACTATCGGATCAGCACCATCAACATCCATATTCCAGCCCTCAGAGAGCGCAAAGAAGACATCATCCCGCTTACGAATTACTTCATCAATAGCTTTTGTAACCGCAATCAGATTCCGCCCAAAACTCTCAGCGCGAATGCGGCAGCCTGGCTTTTGGAACAGAGCTTTCCGGGTAATGTGCGCGAATTGAAGAATGTGGTGGAACGCGCGGTGGTTTTTGGCATCAAAGAAGAGCTGAGCGTGGGTAGATTTTACCACAAAAGCGCAAACTGATTCCGAAATCGGACACTCATATCGGGACACAGTGCGTGCCTTCGAGAAACAGTATCTGGAATCCGTGCTTAGTATCCATGGCGGAAACTTAAGTCAATCAGCACTTTACTTGCAGCTGGACAAGAGCAATCTCAGCAAAAAGCTAAGCTCTTTGGGCATCACTATCCCCCGTAAATAGTACCACAAACTGCTTTAAACCTGACGAAATCTGCCG
>JAJOKA010000153.1 GCA_021206555.1 Candidatus Cloacimonadota bacterium
GTCGTAAAGATATGCCTTAATCTTCGGTCCAAGCTTCCCGGGAGATAAGCTCATAATAATCACCGGCATCCTTTTTTGCCACGTTGCCGGTGGGCACTTGGGTGATGCGCAGTTCCCAGGCAAAGCCATATAGCTTCATATGGATCAGGTCAAGGGCTTTGATTTCTTGTGAGGCTTTGGCTGCTTTGCCATTCACCAGCAGCAAGCCCTTGTCGCAGGCTTTCTTAGCCACGCTACGGGTCTTGGTGAGGCAGAGTTTATTGAGCAGGAGGTCCAGTCTCATCATCTTCCTTTCCGCTTAGTATCTCACGAATGCGGGTGGCAATATCGCGAATCTTGAAGGGCTTCATCACAAAGTCCCGAATGCCCTTGCTGCGAGCGTCTTCCACCGAGATCAGGGTAGTGAATCCGGTGCAGATGATCACCGGGATATCGCGGATGGCAAGCATTTTTTCGGCCAGATCCACTCCGCTCATATAGGGCATGGTGGTGTCGGTGACCACGAGGTCGATCTTATCATGGTTTTTCACAAAGTGTTCGTGGGCTTTGCGTGGATCGGTGAAACCTTCCACCTTGTAGCCCAGGCGCATCAGACCCTGCCGGAAGACGTTTACCAGAGCAGGTTCATCGTCCACAAACATGATGGTCTCTTCTCCGCCGATCTCGGTTTGTTCTTCCTCTTCGGTAGCAACGGGATGCCACGCGTCAGGCGTGTAAAGCGGCAGGAAGATGGTAAAAGTGGTGCCTTTCCCCGCTTCGCTGCTAACCCTGATGGCTCCATGATGGGCTTGCACGATGCTGTGCACGATGGAAAGCCCCAAACCGGTGCCTTCATTGGCACTTTTGGTGGTGAAATAAGGATCAAAGATGTGATCCAAAATACTGGAATCTATACCGGTTCCGTTGTCGGCTACGATGATTTTGAGATACTGGCATTGCTCCAACTCAGGATAGCCCTGCATATCTCTGGAGCAAAAGCTGACCGTCTCAACCGCGAGCTCAAGGATGGCTCCATCACGCTGTAAAGCATGCATGGCGTTGGTACCCAGATTGATAATGATCTGATGGATCTGTCCTGGAACTGCGATCACCGTGCAGCGTTCGGATGTATAGCGTTCCACGATCTTGATCGAGCGAGGGAGATAGCTGCGCAGGAAGCGCACGGATTCTTTGACGTGATCCACCAGTTCGAGCACTTCGGTTCTGGCTTCTTCCTGCCTGGAAAATGAGATCAATTGCGAGATCATTTCTTTGGCCCTGCCGGCGCTTTTGAGCACTTCGATCAAGTTCATCGCCGCGTCACTGCCAGGCAGCATGTCATCTCCGGCCAGTTCGGCATAACCGATCACGGCAGAGAGGATATTGTTAAAGTCGTGAGCGATCCCACCGGTCAGTCTGCCAATGGCTTCCAGGCGTTGAGTCCGCTTCTGCTGTTCCTCACGCAGGATTTCGTAGGTGACGTCCTTACAGCTGGCGATGATGCTGGACAGCCTGCCATCGTTGTCGATAACGGGCTTAACCACCATATCCAGAGTGATTTTGGGGCCGTCCTTGCGGATCATATCGATCTTGCCCCGCCAGGGTTGGGAAGAGCGCACTCTTAGCCAGGATTGTTGCATTTCCTTGCGGCTGCTCACGTCGAAGGGCAGATATTCAAAGGGTTTATCCAAAAGCTCCAGACGGCGGTAGGATGTGATGCGCTCGAAAATGGTATTCACATACTGGATGGTGCCCTGAGGGCTGAAGATCACGATGCCTTCGCCGGCTTGTTCGATGGCTTGGAAGAGCACGTTGATATTCTCATCCGCTTGTTTTTTATGCAGAGCATAGGCGATCTGTTCTGAGATGGATTCCAGCAGGAGCTTATCCTCTTCGTCATACAAATCTCCACGGTCGTAGGATTGCACCACCATGGCACCGATCACCTTTCCGGAAAGCATCAAAGGAGCTCCCAGGAAGTTTTGGCATTGAATCCCCATGAATCCACGATTCTTGGTTCTGGTCGCGATAGCGGAGTTATCCAGCAGCAGCGTTCGCGCTTCCGAGATGATCTGGGCGGTGAGAGAAGTATTATCGTCTGCTTCGATCGGGCTGGCATCTTCGTTCATTTTCATCCACCAGATAGGGGAAGGTGATCAGATTGCTCTTGTGGTCATACAGGGGCAATT
>JAJOKA010000215.1 GCA_021206555.1 Candidatus Cloacimonadota bacterium
GATCAAAGCGGATGTCTGGCACCTCTAAGCTCAAGCGCGGCAGTATCCTGCATGATCGGAACCCGGGCTTTGACGGTGTTGCCAAAGCGCGCGCAACCATAGAGAAAATCCAGCTCCGCCAGGTTCTTTTGATTGCGCAGGATAGCATCCTTGCGGGAGGTGATCGACTGAGTGAAATCGCTCAGGATCCGATATATCTCGCGCTTCTCATCCTGCTTGGCTAATTGCAGTTCATTGTTCATGGGCACGATCTCTGCGGGTTCGATGAACACCGTTGACTTGCTGGCAGAGCGGCTTTGCACGATGCCATTCACGAATGGCGCGGCAGATTCCTTGATGGGTAATACAAAGCGGTCATCTCTCTGAGTCACAAAGCGGTCTTGCAGATAGTTTTCCAGGCGGGGCTCAGCCAGCATGTTCTGCATGGTCTTTTGCACTCTGGCCCGGATGGCGGAGATTTTCCTACGGATTTGCGTCAGCTCAGGGGAGGCGGAATCCAGCACTTCACCTTCGGGATCGAAGATGCGGCTGAAACCCTGCATAATGTCGGGCATGGGCAGTAAGCGCTTGATCCGGCCTTGCGCCATAGGAAGGTCCTTGAAAGCTTCCGTCTTCGAGGCTGCTACTACCGATAGCTCCGCGTTCTGCGCGATGATCCGGAATTCTTCCCAATCAAAGATGCCTTGCTGCTCAAACAGCGGGTTGAGGTCAGAGAGTTCCTCAAAATAGAGCTCCAGACCATGCGCCTGAGCTTCCTGGAAATCACCGATCAGTCTTTGCGCTTTACTGATCTCGGCGAGATTGGATCGAGGCTTCAAAGCCATGGCCAATTCTCTGCCCAGAGGGCTATTGCATCTGTCGGCGATATGCGTCAGCAGATTTTGATATTCCAGGTCGCTCAATCTGGTTCCGTCTCTTTTTTAAGGGTAGTTTGGGCATCTTGATGTACTTCATGCGCTGTTCCAATTTCAGTTTATCGAAGAGATCTTCTTTCAATACCTCGATTCCGGCATACACCCTGTGTTTCTCGCCATTCTTGAGTTTGGCCGCGACACCGGGCATATAGTCAATCACCACAGTGAGGATGATCACGCAAATGAGGCCGTTGATGAGCCCCAACAGCGCGCCTAAGAAGCGGTTCAAACCGGATAGCTGCAATGCCTTGATAAAGCGGTCTATAGCCCAGATCACGAAGCGCGTGATCACGATGATCAGGATCAGGATCAGGATGATCGCGATGAAGGTCGCCAGGCTCTTGCCCAGATCATACTTGAGCATCAATTGATTGGCTAAGAGGGGATAGTAATGCCCGATAAGCAAAAAAGCCTAAAAATGAAGCCGGCAAAAATGGATGATAGCCCCCGGCCAGCCGCGACGGTATCCACTAATGGTGAAAAAGAGCAAAAAGGCTAGAATGATCCAATCGATGATACCCATGATCTACCTCGCATATAGCATAAACAGCATACAGGGATTTTGATGTCCCTGTATGCGATAGTGTGGTTCAAGCCGGATGGCTTACTTCATGAAACGTTGCATACGACGCTGGATTTTCAGCATCTTGCGACGAGCGGCGTTGGCCTCGCGTTTTTTCTTCACGCTGGGCTTTTCGTAGGCCTGATTTTTCTTTATTTCCGAAAGAATTGCGGCTTTCTCGCATTTCTTTTTAAAGCGCTTCAAAAGATAATCGAAGGACTCATTTTCTTTGGCTACGACTGTCGGCAATCAAATCACCACCTTTTGTTTATAATTTAAGAAATGCCAATTTCTCAGAGCCTTATCTGCTGTCAAGCACAATTTTGGCTGTACTTAGAGTTTACATCAAGCTCATATGATTCTACACGTCCTCGTGTCGATAAGACGGGCATCGAATCCTTTGAACTATCTTGTAATCTCCAAAGCGTCCCCCAATATTTAAGCTTGCTCTTCGCTCAGTTCTAGCCCATATTGCTCTCATATGATGAGGAGAACATAGGGTAAAGCAGAGGTAAACCAGAAGCAAAGCAATTACATCTTGACGGCAAGGGGCTTTGGACATTGCTGGGTTCATGAAGAAAATCCTGTTTGTCGCGGTCAATAGCAGTTGGAGTCAATCCAATCTGGCTTTTTACTATTTGCGTGAAATGCTGAAGGGTCTGACGTACCATACTCAGATGCTGGTGTTTACCACCAAGGAGCCGATCTTGCAATGCGTGGAGGAAATCCATCGTCACAAGGCTGATGTGCTGTGTTTTTCGGCTTACATCTGGAATCGGGTATATCTGACATCCATGTTAAAGGTATTGCGTCAACTCCTGCCGGAAGCTGTGTTTGTAGTAGGTGGTCCGGAGAGCGCGGCCTTTGAGGGGCTGCAAGATTGCTTAGTAATCCACGGCCCGGGCG
Organism: Candidatus Cloacimonadota bacterium; assembly: GCA_021206555.1. Classification (GTDB taxonomy): domain Bacteria; phylum Cloacimonadota; class Cloacimonadia; order Cloacimonadales; family Cloacimonadaceae; genus UBA5456. The sequence goes on from JAJOKA010000215.1 coordinate 2,383, forward strand.
AAGCGGCTTTTAAGGCTCTGGCGGCTTCGGGTTTCACCCGTCCGGTGCCGGATCTTTTACCCCTGCCTTTGGCGCGGATTCCTTTCCCTTACAGGCCGGAAGACCGGCAAGAGCTGGAAGATCATCTGGTCTATTACGAGTGCTATCGGGGCTGTCCTTATGGCTGCGTTTATTGTCTTTCGGCTAATGACCGGCGAATGAATCTCGTTTTGACATGGCCAGTGCGGAAGATCGCTTGCGTTTGCGGACTGAACTGGATGCACTGATCGCGCTTGGGCCCAGAACTTTGAAGTTCATCGACCGCAGTTTCAATATAAATAAGGACTTAGCGCGCTATATCTGGGAATACGCCATGCAGGATGACAGCAGCACAGACTTTCACTTTGAGATCTATCCTGATCTGTTAGAAGAGCAGGATTTAGCAATGTTAGATAAGGCTCCTTTGGGCAAGATCCGCTTTGAGATCGGGATTCAGACCATCAATGCTGAAGTGGCGGCAGCTTGTGGGCGCAAGAGCGATTGGGGCACGAGCCGGAAAGTATTATTACGTTTGAAAGAGGCTGGGAAAATCCGTGTGCACGCGGATCTTCTGGCCGGCTTGCCGGGCGAAAATCTTTCTTCTGTATTGGCTTCACTGGATGCATTGTGCGCATGTGAACCGGCCGCGGTGCAGCTTGGCATGCTGAAGATACTGCCGGATACTCCGATGCAAGCGATCGCGCGTGAGCGTGGTTATCTGTGGATGGATGAGCCACCCTATCAGTGCTTAGCAGTGATGCCCTTAGCTATGGAGACCTCTGCCTATTGGACGATTACGCGCATCTATTGAGCCTGTATTGGAACAAAGAGGAATTTCAGGAAGAGTGGCACATTTTATTACAAAAGTACCAGGCTTCGGAGATCCTGGCCAGGCTCAAAAGTATCCATGAAGTGCAGGGATTGGCCTTGCATAGCGTGAGTAAGGTGAAGCGGCAGGGGGTTTTTTCAGGTGTGAGGTGTGAGGTCTGAGGGATGAGGGATGCTAGGCCCCTTCTGGCTTGAGAGCTTCCTGACAGTCTGTTGAAGTCCTCTTGAGTGGGGTTCAGGAAGTCTCCGGGAGGCCGGCAAGTGGCGCATTGGCCAGGAGGGCGGAAACGATCTTGGGGACACGTTCGGGTCGGAACAGAACGGAGTTACGTCTATCTCGCTGCTTGAAGTCGCAAGCGCTTTGAAATCCTCGGCTTCGCTGCGTGATTGGGATGCAGTATGAGCTTGATTTGGCTTCATGTAATTGGGATAGCGCTTGCAACTCCAAGGGGAGGCAGGCTCGCTGCTTGAAGTCGCAAGCGCTTTGAACTTAACTGAAAGCCAGCTTTCGCTACCGACCATGAAAGCGGAGGGATAGGATTGCAGACGTCTCGTCTGCAGAAGCAGCGTAGCTGCTTACTTTTCTCGGCCTGCGGCCTCGTTCGACACGAGGACGTGTCGAATCCTATGGGCTATCATGTACAATCCTCGGCTTCGCTGCGTGATTGGGATGCAGTATGAACTTGATTTGGCTACATGTAATTGGGATGGCGCTTGCAACTCCAAGTGTCGGTTGCGCTATTTTAGGTTGACTAAAACAAGGCTTCACAATAATTTGCTCTGCAAACCGTTTAGCCGGCGTAGCTTGCTTCAGGCATGGCTGTTGCCGGGCGGTTCACAAAGTGAAAATCCATGGAGGATCACATGCTGCAAGGTTCATATGTTGCCTTAGTTACGCCGTTTAGGAATGGCGGTATAGATTGGACTGCCCTGGAAGGCCTGATCCAGTTTCATCTGGACGAAGGCACGGACGGCATCCTGCTTTTGGGAACCACTGCCGAGACCGCGGGTCTGGCATCGGACGAAAAGGACGCGCTATTGCGTTTCGCCATTCAGAAGATCAATAAACAAGTGCCGGTGATGATCGGCACGGGGACGAACAACCTTTCCCAGACCATAGCCAACACTCAGAAAGCAAAGGATATGGGTGCGGATTATGCTCTGGTGATCACTCCTTATTATATCAAACCCACGCAAAACGGGCTGATCGAATATTTCCGGGCCGTGGCAGACAAGGTGGACATCCCGATCGTGATTTACAATGTTCCGGGCCGCACCGGAGTGAATATGGCTGCTGCTACCACGGTGAAACTTGCTGAGCTTTGTCCGAACATTGTGGGCATCAAAGAAGCCAGCGGAAACATCGTGCAGGCCACCAATATCCTGCGTGATGTGAAAGCCGGTTTCAGCCTGATGAGTGGAGAGGACGCGCTAAATCTGCCCCTGATGGCGATTGGTGCCAAGGGCTGTATATCGGTGACGGCAAACGTGGTACCCCGTTTGATGCAGGAGCACATTGCAGCGTGTCTGGACGGTGACTTTGCCACTGCAGCGAAGCAGCATCAGCATCTGGCCAGAATCAATGATCTGATGTTCATCGAGACCAATCCCATCCCGGCCAAAGAAGCTTTATGCATGATGGGCAAGCTGGCTCTGGAATTTCGCAGCCCGATCTGTCCTTTGCAGGACAGCAATCGAGAAATCCTAAGTCTAGGACTCAAGGATTATAAGTTAATCTGATCAATAAAGGAAATAAAAGCATGAAAAAAGCCCAGTTAGCTCACGGCTTTGAACTCAAAGAAAGCCGCGAAATCAAGGAAATCAAGACCGTCGCGCATCGCTATCTGCACCAGAAGAGCGGGACTGAATTGCTCTTTTTGGAATGTGATGATACCAACAAAGTATTTAACATCGCTTTTAAAACCATTCCCGAGGACGACAGTGGTTGCCCGCACATCCTGGAACACTCGGTGCTCAATGGCTCGCGTAACTATCCGGCTAAAGGCACCTTTATGGAATTGGTAAAAGGCAGTCTGAATACCTTTATTAACGCCATGACATCCTCGGACTGGACTTCCTATCCGGTGGCTTCCACCAATGATAAGGACTTTTTTTAACCTGATGAAGGTGTATCTGGATGCAGTGCTTTTCCCCAAAATCTATGAAGATTCTCGCATTTTGGAGCAAGAAGGCTGGCATTATGAGCTGTTTAATGAAGCAGATGAGCTCAAATATCGCGGCGTGGTTTACAACGAAATGAAGGGCGCGTTTTCGTCTGTGGATAGCATTGTCTCGCGCTTTTGCACGCATGCCCAATTCCCGGATACGCCATATGGATTTGAGAGCGGGGGAGATCCCGAAGCGATCCCAAGCCTGACCAATGAAGCGTTTTTGGCCTTTCATGCCAGGTATTACCATCCTTCAAACAGCAAGATCGCGCTGTATGGCAATGTGGATATTGACGCGGCTCTAAAGATCATCGATAGTGAATATCTCAGTCAATTGATGATCCCGGGATCACGCATGACTTTGCCTATCAAAAGCCCTTTGCCAAGCCCAAAAAGATCACTTACGAATATCCCCTGGCAGACGATCAGCAACCTGATGGGCAATACTATCTGGCCCTGAACTATACTTATGGCAAGGTGACGAGTGAGCACCTGGGACCTAAAATCCAGCTGCTGGCAGATATTTTGATGCGTTCTCCGGCTTCACCGCTCAAGACTGCCATTCGCAACAGCGGTTTGTGCAAGGATTCTCAGATTCACGTGAGTGACGACATCCTGAACCCACGATCAGCCTGGTCTGTAAACAGGTAAAGGCTGAGGATCTGGACGCGCTGGCGACTCTGATTAAAGGTGAGTTTGAGCGGATCGTCAAGGAAGGATTTGATAAGAAACTGGTGGAAGCCTGCATCAATTCCAAGGAGTTCTTCCTGCGGGAAGCTCAGATGCAGCGTTTTCCCAAAGGCTTGTTCTATATCCTGGGATCTTTTGGATTGTGGAATCACGGTGGGGATCCTTTGAACCACATGGCCTTTGAAGGCTATATCACGGATCTGCGAAAAGGCATTACTGAGCCATACTTTGAGCAACTCGTAAGCGACTTTTTCCTCAGGAACAATCATGCTTCTGAGATCCATTTTGTGCCGGTTCCGGGCTTGATCGCCAAACAGGAAGAAGCTACCAAAGCGAAGTTAGCCGCGCATAAGGCCGGCCTTAGTAAGAGTGAGATCGCAGCTTTGATTGACCGGAGTAATGAGCTCAAAGCCTGGCAGGAAACACCGGACAGTGAAGAAGATCTATTGAAGATTCCGCTGCTCAGCCTCAAGGACGTGGAACCCAAAGCAGGCGAAAACCCTACTATTGTGGAAAACTATAAAGAATTCACGCTGCTCAAACATCCGGTCAATACCAATGGCATCGTATATTTCCGTCAATACTTCGATCTCGCGCATGCCACGGAGGATGATCTGCCCTGGATCATGGTCTATACCCAGCTTTTGGGTTTGGTAAATTCACAGCACTACAGCTTTGGCGAACTCGCCAATGAGGTGGCTACTCACACCGGCGGCATCCAGCTGAGCATGGACATCCTGAATAGCTATCAGACTCCGGATGAGATCATTCCGAAGCTGATCCTGAGCGGAAAAGCGGTGCATGCAAAGATCGATAAACTGATGGATTTGAGCGCGGAATTGGCCCTGGGCGCGCAGTTTGATGATCCGGCCAGAATCAAAGGCTTAATCAGAGAGCTCAAAAGCCCGCATGGAAGCGATGGTGGTGCAAGCCGGAGTCAGCGTTGCCATTCGCAGGATGTTCGCGCCTTCTCACAATTGCACAATGGCAGGATAGATCAGCGGCTGGCA
>JAJOKA010000078.1 GCA_021206555.1 Candidatus Cloacimonadota bacterium
AGAGGATCCGAAATCGTGATCCAGTGATTACCTCCGTCTCCGAACTGGCCAAGATCATGAATGTGCCGGCCAGCGAGATCATCTCCAAGTTCTTTATGATGGGCCAATTGGTTACCATGAATCAACGTCTGGACAAAGACTCTCTGGAAATGATCTGTGACGAGTTCAAGGTGGATTTCCGCTTTGAAGATGAATATGGAACAGATATCATTGAACAGGATTTGAGCAGTATGCCGACGTGGAAGATGTTCCGCGTCCACCCGTTGTGACCATCATGGGTCACGTGGATCACGGCAAGACCTCGATCCTGGATTATATCCGCAACGAGAACATCGTGGCCGGAGAATCGGGCGGCATTACCCAACATATCGGTGCCTATCAGATAGAGATTAATAAACACAAAATCACCTTCCTGGATACTCCGGGGCACGAAGCCTTTACCGCTATGCGTGCTCGCGGTGCCAACGTTACCGACATCGCGATCATCGTGGTGGCGGCAACCGAAGGCGTGAAGCCGCAAACCAGAGAAGCCATCGACCATGCCAGAGCGGCAGGAGTATCTTTGATCTTCGCGCTCAATAAGGTAGATCTTCCGGAAGCGAATGTGGATAAGACTATTTCCGAGATTTTGGAACTGGGCGTGTATCTGGAGCAATACGGTGGCGATGTGCCCTGGTGCAAAACCTCAACCGTGAGCGGAGAAGGCATCCTGAACCTGATCGAACTGATCCTGATCACGGCCGAAATGATGGAACTAAAAGCCAAAGTAGATGTTCCCGGAGAAGCCATCGTGGTGGAATCCCGTCTGGATACCCGCATGGGTTCGGTGGCGACGATCCTGATGCGTCAGGGAACCCTGAAACGCGGAGATATCGTAGTGTGTGGAGCTGTGAACGGTCGGATCAGGCGCATGGAAAATGAGCGCGGCTCTGAGATCAAAGAACTGGGCCCCAGCGATGTGGCCATCATCTATGGTCTGAACGCGGTACCCAAAGCGGGTGACGTGCTCAATCAGGTGGATAACGAGAAAACTGCTCGGGCCATCTCTACGGAGCGTCAGCAGATCCGTCTCGAACGCGAGAAGTATCAGAACAAATCCAGCCTGCAAAACATCTTTGCCCGCATCAAAGAAGATAAGATCAACAACCTCAATGTGATCCTGAAGACCGACACCGACGGCTCAGCCGAAGCTATTGCCGATAGTTTTCAGAAGCTGAACAACGAGGAAGTGTCCGTCAATATCATCCACAAGAGTGTGGGTGGAATCTCCGAAGCGGATGTGTCTCTGGCTTCTGCCAGTGATGCCATCATCATCGGTTTCCACGTGCGTGCTGCTCAAACAGCCAAGAAGCTGGCGGAAGACGAAGGAGTCCAGATCAAGATATACCAGGTGATCTACGACGCCATTGATGACGTTCGTGCCGCGCTGGAGGGGATGCTGGCTCCCACCATTGAGGAGCAAAGCATTGGCTCTGCCACCGTGAAACAGGTGTTTAAGATCAAGAAGATCGGCACCATTGCCGGCTGCCAGGTGGATCGTGGCGTCATCCAAAGAGATTGCCTCATTCGTCTGTATCGCAATGATGTGATGATCAAAGAAGATAAACTCAGCTCGCTGAAACATTATGCCAATGACGTGAAAGAAGTGCGGGCGGGAACGGATTGCGGAATATCCCTGGTAAGCTTTAGCGATATCAAGGAAGGTGACGTGATCGAAGCATACATCGAACAAGAGGTAGCCAAAAAACTCACATGAAAAACTACCGCATTCCCAGGTTGCAGGAAGAGCTGAAAAAGATCTTCAATATCACTCTTACGCAAAAGTTGAACGATCCTTCGTTGGATTGGGTTACGATTACGGATGTAGTGCTTTCCAAAGACCTGCGCTACGCCAAGCTGTATTTTTCACATTACAACAACCCCGCTTCCCATGAAGAGATTCTGGAGCGCCTAATCATATCTTCAGGTTTTTTAAAAACAAATTGCAGGAGCACAAATCATGAGAACCATCCCCGAACTGTCATTCTTCTACGACGATACCGAAGACCGCGCCCAAAGAGTTGAGGCACTTTTGGCCAGCGTCAAAGATGATTTTGATGATGATGACGATTATGATCCGGACATCGATATCGATGACTATCTGGATGATGACGACTATTACGACTACGATGAGGATGAAGACGATTTCGACGATTTTGACGAAGACGACGAAGACGATCGATAGACAAGAGCAGCATTTATATATCTCAGGGCGAAGCAATTCGCCCTCAGGTGCTTTTATGCGCGAAACTGATAGAAATGACAGATGAGGACAATGTGAATATACAGACACTGGCAAAGGATATCTGGGAGCTCGCCCGGCCTGCTACCACAATTGCGATTACCACTCACATCGAATCCGATGGCGATGGCATGGTTGCCGCCTTCGCTCTGCAACATCTCATGCAGCTTGAGGGCTTTGAGGCCACGATAGTTACAGATGATGAGGATCTGAGTCTCTATTCCTTTTTGGGGCACGAACCTTCAGTGATTGGCTACAAAGCCGGCGCTACTGCGGATCTGGTGATCGTGCTGGATTGTAACAGTTATGACAGATTGGGGCAACGCGCGGAACTGGTGTCCTCTGCTGCTAAAGTGGTGGTGATCGATCATCACGTGATCGAGCACAATCCCATCAAAGCGGATCTGGCATACATAGATACCAAATACGCCTCGGTGGGCGCCTTGCTCTATGCCGTCTTTGAAAGCCAACTGCAAGCATTATCGCTTGAAGAACAAAGCTATTTTGCCGAATGCGTGTATGTGACTCTGCTCAATGATACCAATAACTTCACCAATGCCAATACCGATGCCGGAGTATTTGAGCTGGCCGCAAAGCTGGTGAAGCATGGTGCCAAGCCTTATCAGCTGTATATGGCCTATATGCAAAATAACAGCGCCGGAGAAATGCGCTATATCGGAGGCACTCTGGCCACCATCGAGCTTCATCACAATGAAGAAATCCTCTTCATGCACTCGGATCTGGCGCTCAAAGAGAGCTGTAAGGTTGATCCCGCTTTGTTTCGAAAGGCTACCCGCTATGTACAGGGTGTGCGCGGTCTGAAAGCTCTGGTTTATTTCCGGGAGGACGAACCCGGATTGTGGAAACTGAGCCTGCGCTCTCTAACGCTAAACGTGCAAGAGATCGCTTCCCGCTATGGTGGCGGTGGACACCGGCAAGCCTCGGGTTGCACCATGCAGGGATCTTTATCAGAGATCAAGAAGAGGATATTGGATGATCTCAAGCAAGCGATGAAAGCGCAATGAATGCTTTTGTGTTAATTGATAAAAGTGATGGGATCACATCCTTCGACGTTATCCGAAAATTACGGAAAGCCAGTGGCATTCGCAAGATCGGCCATGCCGGTACCCTTGACCCCTTTGCCACGGGACTGCTGATCTGTGCGATGGGGCAATACACGCGCTTGTTAAAGTACGCCGAAGCCAGCGATAAAACCTATGAAGCTACACTACTGCTGGGTAAAAGGACGAGCACCGGAGACCCCGAAGGGGAAGTGATCGAAGAGCGGGATTTTAGCTTTGACAATCTTGACGCGGCCTCGCTCAGGGAAAGGGCTATAGCTTTGGAAGAGCTGCGTTTACCGCAGTATTCCGCCATCAAGATCGACGGCAAGCGCGCCTATCAATACGCGCGGGATGGAGTAAAACTCGAGATGCCCATGCGTGAAGTAAATATCCATGATTTTGAAGTTCTGGGCACGGAAGGGAAGAACCTTCTACATTACCGGGTCAGGGTCTCCAAAGGCACTTATATCCGCAGTTTCAGCGAATGGCTGGCCGCAGAACTGGGCAGCATTGGCATGACCACTGCCTTGCGCAGAACCCGGATCGGCAACATATCTGTGGACAGCGCAAGGCCCATGAACGATCTTCAGCATTGGAAAAAGTATATCTGTCCTGCTCGCGAAATCCTGGTCGGGATCAGTGAGTACATTGCGGATAGTGAGGAAACCCGGATCCTGCAAAGCGGTCAATATCTATCGCTGCCAGAGGCCATTCCAGACGGCGATTATGCCATCTATGATGAAGCGGATCTGCTGGTTGCCATCGCATACTGCGAGAAATCACGGATCAAGCCCAAGCTGGTTTTTAATAAGGATTCCTAGTTTATGTGCGTACTCAGCATCGGCACCTTTGACGGCATTCATTTGGGTCACCGCAAGCTCTTAGCCACGGTGCGAGCGCTGGCATCCGAACAGGCTCTGCGCTCCGTGATCGTCTCCTATACGGATCATCCGGCCTTTGTGTTGCGTAAACATCCTGAGCCCAAGATGCTCTGCCCTTCTCTGATCAAGCAGCAAGAGCTCTTGCGTCTCGGCATCGACGATGTAGCGCTATTGGACTTCACTGGGGACCTGGCCAGTATGAGCGCGATGGACTTTCTCCGTGATATCCTGATTGCCCGCTGGCATCCGCGCTACATCGTGGTGGGTTATGACTCGCATTTTGGCAAGGGACGAGAAGGCAACAAAGAGTTTTTGGAGATTCATGCCGAGGCTTTCGGCTATCAGGTGGTATATGTGGAACCGCTGATGGAAGAAGGACATCCCATCAGCAGCAGCAGAATCCGCAAGCACTTACAGCAAGGTGATCTGGATTCTGCGAACCGTTTATTGGGTCGTCCCTACCGTCTCTTAGGAACTGTGGTGCAAGGCCTGGCCCGAGGCAGAGCCTTCGGTTTTCCCACCGCGAATCTCGCCTTGTCCAATCCCCATCAGTTGATCCCGCGTGATGGTATCTACCTCAGCCGGGTGCATTTGGAAGATGCTGTCCTTTTTGGCTTGACGAATATCGGCTCTTCGCCCACGGTGAAACACACGGGAATCATTGAGATAGAGACCTTTGTGATCGATTATGACGGAGACCTCTATGATAGTAAGATGCAGGTGGAACTACTTAAGTATTTGCGGGAGGAAAAGATGTTTGCCAATACGGATGAACTCATATGGCCATGAACCAAGATCTGTCCTTGGCCCGACAACTGATCAGGCAGGATGCCCTATGAAGCAGATCGCCCTTTTGATGCTGCTGATTCTGTCCATCGGAGCCTTGTCTGCGCTCACCTGCGTGGCAGCCGATGGTGCCGAGATCCCATTGGATTCCCGCGAGTTTCACTATCGTTATCACACTTCGACCAATGATTTTCTCTTCTTTGGAGCCAATAAATGGGCTGTGCGCTTCAACTTCCGCAATGCCTATCCCGGGCTTAGTTCTGCTTAACTTCGAAGTTCAGGGAGCCAGATTGTGGTTTCCCAATCCCGGAGATTCCGTGACTGTGGAGCTGATGGCTGATCTTGACGGTCAACCGGGTCAGACTTTGCGCAGTAAACGCGTACCCGTCAGCGAGTCCCTGGTGGATGTGTACTTCGATGAAAGCCACACCGCGCAGCAGATCTGGCTCATGGTCAGCTATCAGACCAATATGAGCAGTCGCTGGGTTGCAGCCTCGCGCTTGGGTGGGAATAACAGCTATTACATGAACGAAGTGGGCAACGTGCAGATCTTGTCCTCCTTCGCTTCAGCAGGCTTTAATTGTGAATTACTCTTTGGTCTGTTGGGAGATTTTCAGCTTAGTGAACCGGACTTGCAACTCTATAGCTTTGATTTGGTGGGGGATAAAACTCCGGGATCCAGAGTACATCCCGGGTTCTCAGTTTACAACCACAGCGGGCAAAGCATCTCAAACGCCAGCCTTGAACTGGTGCTGTCCAAGCCTGGCAGTCCGGCTTTTGATACTATTACCATCGACATCCCCGATGCTATCCCACCCTTTACCATGATGGATTTTGGGCAAGATACGCCCTGGCTCACGCATTTTGATCTACCGGCTACCCCTACGCAGTTGCGCGTGGAAGCCAATCTCTATAGCGAGCTTAGCGAAAACGACACCCTGCTGGTAAACAATCGGATTAGCCAAGCGTACTCGATCTTCGCGGAGGAAATCCCCATCCTTTTGATCGAGAACTTCATGCGCATCGACGAAACCGGAGTGATCAGCACCATTCAGGATCCTCTATTGACAGACAAACATCATCGGCTGCAGTATTTTCCGATGCTCTCCGATAGCCTGGCAAATCTGCCTTCGCAGCGCAGATTCAACTGGTATCAATTCAATTCCGTACCGCGCACCGTAGGCATGGGACACGCGCGGATAACGGGATTCAGGGATGACTATCCCACTCTCTTTGAAGAGCTTATCGATAGCATTGAGGATAGCCGTAGCTTTATCAGCAGTTCCACTTGCACCCCCAGCGCGCAGGAAGGCACCGAAAGCATCACTGTGAACATCCAGCTGCAAAACCAGAATACCAATCTCTATACGGCAGTGGGGCAGAGCATTATGAGCAGTTCGCGCTTCTATGTGGCTTTGGCTAGAAAACACGCGCTGGAAGGCTCAGATCACTTTGTCCTGGAGCGCTTTATCAGTTTTGCGGATACGATCAACGTGGCCTTGAATGCCGGAAGCACGATTAACAAGAGCTACAGCTTCACCATCAGTGGCATCACCAGCGGAGATTTGGTGGATAACTACCGGCTTTACTATTGGTTACAGGGCAATTCCGGTGGCCGCGTGCACTATGCCAATTTTGCCGATTTCCGTCCCGAAACCTTTGTCAGTAATAGCGACGCGGTGCTGGCTCCTCCTCGCTTTGAACTCTATCCCAATCCGCTGAGAAGGGGCAGTGAACTTTATCTATCCAGCAAGACTGCCATACCCGGCAAGCTCAGCATATATAACCTCCGTGGACAATTAATCTATCGTGAAACTGAGTTCAAAGGCGAGCTCAAACTCAAAGACAGCATTTTCCCGGTGTCAGGAATCTATTTTCTGCGCTATGAAGATGGCAAGGGTCAAGCCCAAACCAGAAAGATCAGCATAATAAAGTGAAGTGAAATGGAACATATTTATATCAGCGACCTGCATCAGTATGAAAACAAAGAGATCTCCGGCTTTTACCTGGCCAGCGAGAAAGACCTCAGAGAGGGAAAGGGCGGACAGTATCTGCGTTTGCGCCTCATCGACCGTAG
>JAJOKA010000179.1 GCA_021206555.1 Candidatus Cloacimonadota bacterium
GGAATCAGTACCTGTCGTGATCAGTGATGGCATAGATCAGCATTTTCAGGCTGCCGTATAGTGGATCAGAGCCAGCGAGAATCCGTCTGAGATCCAAGACCATTACCTCGTGGATCATGGTGAGCTCCAAATGCTATTGGGATCGTCAAAAGGCACTCGGGCAGATTCCACCAGCAGCATCAGATACAGGCAAACACGGTGATCGTGCCCAAAACCAGACTCCAGACCTCAAGACCACTGATGCTGTATGAACTTAGCAGTGTGCTGAGCGAAAGTGAATCCGGTGCTAAAGACCAAAGCTGCCATGATCAACAAAAAGGCAGGTTCCAGAAAGGCGGTGAAGCTGATCTCACGGCTGGCTCCCATGCCTTCAAAACTGCTACCGCTATCCAACGCGGCAAACACCATGAAAGCCTTAGCCAATGCCAAAAGATAGAGCATCAGTATGAAATCCCCTTTGAAGCTGAAGAGTGAAGCGGAGTTACCCATGGCACGAAGAGCGCCGCGCAGAAGGTAGCCGCCAGAGCCAGGGCCGGAGCCACAGCAGTAATCAGAGACGCACTGCTACTGATCACTTCCTCTTTTCGTAAGAGCTTAGCGAAGTGGAAGTAAGGCTGAAAGACGCTTTGTCCTTTGCGTCCAACCATAATTGCTTTCACTCTGGAGATCAGCCCGGGGACAAGCAGCGGTAGCAAAAGAATGATCAGAATATGATTCATAGCAATACCCAAATCAAAAGCAGGATCAGGAATACCAAACACCAGGCGATGTAAGCATTTGTCCTGCCATTATGGATGTGTGAAAAGAGGGAGTAGAACCAGGCCAGGCCTTGCTGAGTGGTTCCACGATGTAGCGGAAGGAAGGGTCGAGGGCTTCTTCATGATATGATATCTCTTTCGGATGCATACTCTTAGCGGATGTACCGCTCTTTTTGAGCAGGATGAATGGTTTCAAAAAGTAAGACAGCGGATGCACAAAGGCCAGAGAGCTGTACTGCATCCGGGCAGCAGGCTTTTGGTAACCACAGCCCCAGGTAGCGGACTTGACGGTCTTCACGGTTATCCTGCGGATCAAATATAGGAGCAAAAAGATCAGGAGCATGAGCAGGATAATCACGCTTAAGCGCTGATATATGCCCTGCAAATCCAGCACGGGGAGCATATACAGGCCCATCCAGCGCAAGACCGGTTTCACAAAACGCAGGCCCAATCCGCCAAAGACGCCACTGGCCAGGATTCCCAAACTCAGCACGAACTGAGGGATGCGCATGCCCCGGTGAATCTCGCAAGCATTACTCAGCCTTGGGACTGCGAGCTTCACCCAAAAAGATGATGCCAAAGAGCTTGGCAAAAGCGATTAGCGCCAATGCTCCCACAAAGGCCATCACTACCAAGAGCACTATGCCCATCACCAAAGCTGGAAGGTCATTAGCAGAGATGGCATTATAAAGCCCGAAATAGATCGCCAGTTCGCTGATGAAGCCATTGCCCAAGGGCAGAGCTGAGATGCCGATCACGCCAATCAGAAAGTAGATTGCCGTACGCGGCATTTTCTTGGCCAGGCCACCCAGATCATCAGCTTCCAGGCTGTGCGTAGCACAAAGGATATTGCCCGATAGATAGAAGAGCAGCGCTTTGAACAAAGAATGGAAAAAGCTATGCAGCAGTGCTCCGGCAAAACCAAGCGTCGCCATGACGGGATTTACGGAATCCAGACCCAAGAGCCCAACACTGAGTCCGATGCCGATGATTCCCATGTTTTCGATGGTGGAATAAGCCAGAGCTTTTTTGAGATTGGTACTGATCATGGCATGGATCACGCCCCAGAAGGCAGTGACAATCGAGATCAGGCTGAACACGGCTATCTCCCTAAGGTTCAGGCTGTTCATCGCCAGCAATGTGAGGATGCCATATAGCCCGCACTTTACCATCAAAGCGCTCATAATGCCCGATACGTGCGCTGGAGCTACAGGATGTGCCTGAGGCAACCACGATGCCAAAGGCACAAAGCCCGCCTTGAAGCCAAAACCGATCAAAAGCAGATACAGTGGCAGACTGTGCATCGCGCTCAAGGTCGAGAAGTCGAAACTACCGGTTTGCAGATAGAGTATACCAAACCCGGCCATCAAAAATCCCGCTCCGATCTGCATGGTCGATGATGTAGTTAAGCGCGGCTTTGAGACTGACGGAACGGTCATGCATCACCAGGAAAAGAGGATACGCTCATCACTTCCCACACCATCAGGAATAGCAGGGTGTGTCGCATCCAAAGAATCCCGTGCATGCTAAGCCCCAAAATTCCCAGCCAGAAAAGATGTGAGCGCAGGCCCGGTGCCTGATGCTGTTTCAGGTAAAAATGTCCATATAGAAAGCCCAGCGGCAACCCGATCGAGAAGATCGTGCCAAAGAAGGCAGAAAGCTTGTTCAAACCGATATTGGCAATGCCCAAAGGCAGGGGAAAGCTGATCAGGAAATCCTGAACGCTATAGGAATAGAGCACTTCCAGGTATTCAAAGGCGATGATACCGGAACCGAGTAACCACAGGATGGCAAAGAGCCCCGAGCGCTTCCACAAAGCGGGAATCAGCGCCAGGAAGAGGATCAGAAAGCCGATGCTCATTTGGCCCCCATCAGCTGATGAATTCCATGCACGATCGAGAGCGGATGGGCAGGGCAACCTGGGATATACAGGCATGCCTGCCAATGCTTTAGGAATCCTCGATCCAGCTCGGATGAAGCGGCGAAGATGCCGCCACTGATGGCACAGGCTCCACACAGAATGAGGAACTTCGGTTTAGGGATGGCCTGCCAGGTGTCACAAAGAGCCTCAGCCATGTGCTTGCTGATGGGCCCGGTGAGGATCAAAGCGTCGGCATGGCGGGGGGAAGCCACAATCTCAACCCCATAGCGCAGAATATCAAAGTTCACGTTTGTGCTGGCTCCCAATTCCAGTTCGCAAGCATTGCAGCCTCCCGCGCTTACATTACGCATAGCAAAAGAGCGTTTAAATACTCCATTCCCGATGGCGGCTATCTCCGGCATTCGAGTTTGTCCCGGAGCGATAATGAGTTTTTCCCGGCTATCCGCGGCCAGCTTGAAATCCGGATTAAATTGAATCCAATCCGGGTGTTCCCGCTCGCAGAGACCGCAAAACAAGCATTTTCCCAAGTCCAGGCCACGATCAGTGAACGCGGAATTGGGGCACAAAATATTGAGCTCGGATAAATCAGCCTTATCACTTAAGTCCGGACGACCGGGGAACTTTTCGTGGATACTCACAGTCAAGGGATCAGGGATGGCCTGATAGCCATGACGCGCCCGGGCTTTGATCAGATCGAACATTATAGATCACTCCCGCAATATGATAGGTCAAAACTTTTGTTACAAATCGGGAAATCCGAGATTCCCGTTCCTCGCATCACCAGTGCTAAGGCTTGCCAGTTCATTAGCGAAGGATCCACTATCTTGTACCACTCTACTTTACCGATAGCATCAGTCTTTGCCATGTGCACGATGCATCCCCGCCAGCCTTCCACGATTGAGCAGGCAATGGTGTCGGGACGGGGCTTGCCAAGCTCTTGCGGCAAGGGATCATCCAAGTCCCGCTTATCGAGTTCGCTCAAAACCAGTTTCAAGGATTGCAGAGCTTCTTTGTAGCGCAAATGGGCTCGAGCATAGACATCTCCGGCATTCTCAGTGAGCGGAATGAAGATACTCTCATCATCCAATGGGTAATCCATTCTGGCATCTGCCATCACACCACTGGCTTTGGCTGTGATGCCGGTCAATCCCAGGGATACTGCATCCTCGAACTTCAGCTTTCCCGTGTCATCAAAGCGTGAGAGCACACTGCTATTGGCAAACATAGCTTCCGCGCAGTCTATGATTTGAGTTTCGACCCCTTGCAGGGTTTTGCGTAACACTTCGGCCTGAGCGGTGGATATGCTATAATTGACTCCGCCCGGACACAACCAGCGTTTGCCAAATCGGCTGCCACAAATGGCGAGTGATGAGTTGATTACCGTGGTTCGCAGTGCCGCAAAGAGATTTTGCCCCATGATGTAAGCCACGTCTGCTGCCAGCGCAGAGAGGTCAGCCAGATGCATGGCAACGCGTTCCAATTCGAGCGCGATATTGCGGGTTCCTGTTGCGCTGGCCTTGATTCCGCAGAGTTCTTCGATCAGGAGACAATAGGCCAGATTGTGACCAATAGCGGTGTCCCCGGCAATGCTTTCCGCCAGAGAACATTTTCTTGTGATATCTCCCTTCAGCATCAGCTCTTCCACACCGCGATGTTGATAGCCTAATTGAATCTCCAGATGTTCAACGATTTCGCCCTTGCAGATGAATCGGAAATGACCGGGCTCGATCACTCCGGCATGCACCGGGCCCACGCCAACTTCGTGCAGGGCTGGGGATTCGCTGGCCAGAAACTCATAATCGCTGTGTTGATCCTGGCCGGGAAGATGCTTGCGCACGGCTTTTAACCAGGGATGTCCTTCCGGTTTGATGCCATATTCTTCGTAGAGTAAGCGCTCAAACATGGTGAACGCAAGAATTTTCTGGCTGAAAGCGGGATAAGAACCGCCGGTGGGGAAAACGGAGCATAGGAGTTCAAGAGAACCGCTTTTCCCCATGATGGAGTATAGCAGCCCCTGGGGGGTACCAAAATAGTGCAAAGGGCTATAGCCGGCTGCTATCAGCCGGCTTAAGCGCTCGGAAAACTCTAAAAACTCAAGCTGATCCGGGTTCTGGACGCTAAAGGGATTTCGTGTCACTATCATCTATCCTTGATTTGTCGCGCAGAAAGACTTAATAAGCATCTGTGCTGTTTTGTAACATATCCCAGGACAAGCGGTTTTTTGTAAAGGAAATTCTTGTGCAGAGCGGGATTGCTCTTCTCCCTTGGACTTCGTAGCGAAGCGAAGGAGTTCAAGCAGCGGAATGCCTCCCACCCTTGGACTTCGTAGCGAAGCGAAGGAGTTCAAGCAGCGGGATCGTTAATGTGGAAACTTCATCTTGAAGTTTGAAAGTAGAAGCGTGTCCCAGACGCCTGCATGATTCAGGATTAAGTATCTACAATCCCGTCCCCGCTGCTCGAAGTCCATGCTGCTCGAAGTCCTCGAGCTTGCTCAAATTTATCGTAGCCACAAATTTGGAGGGTATCCAGACCATCATTAGCAGCATGAACTCCGAGGGAGGAGCCCCAGTCCCGCTGTTTGAAGTCATTGCCGCCTGGAGATCGAGGGCTTTTCTGTACTGACCGGTAGCTGAAAAGACTCATCGGCGTGTCTGACCTCATCAAGCGGCAATAACTCCAAAGGAGGCGCGGCAATAACTCCAAAGACCACAATGTTTTACGCATTCCCCCCTCTCTTCATGGTATTAATCAAGTGGTCATCAAGCGTTAATCAAGCGTTAATAGTTAACGCTTGATTAAGGCTTGATTAAGGCTTGATAAACGCTCTCAAGTGAGAGAGCAAAGAGTAAAAGCTATATATTACAATGGATTAGAGTTTGTTACCCAGCATGAGATTACTCACTTCAGGTTTGTCCAGATTCTGCGCCCTTTTTTAGCTTACCATTTCACGGCGGCATGATGCCCATATTAGCACTCAAAACTAATGACTGCTAAAAAAGCACTTGACAGATTCTGCCCAATGGCTATTTTATCACCATAAACGAATATATGACTCAAGAGGTTTATGTTATGGCAACTAAAAAAGAAAGAAACGGGTGCCCTGAGCATCCACACCGAGAACATCTTCCCGATCATCAAGAAATGGCTGTATTCTCAGCATGATATCTTCCTGCGTGAATTGGTCTCCAACGCGGTGGACGCCATCAATAAGCGGAAATACGCGGATGAAGGCTTCAAAGCTGAAGATATGAAGATCGAGATCAAGCTGGATAAAAGCAAGAAGACTTTGCAGATCATCGATAGCGGCATTGGTATGACGGCGGATGAGATCAAGAAATACATCAATCAGATCGCCTTTTCCGGGGCTGAAGAGTTCGTCAATAAGTTCAAGGACGTGCAGAGCAATATCATTGGTCACTTCGGTCTGGGCTTTTATTCATCATTCATGGTGGCGGATAAGGTTACTATTGATTCTCTTTCCTACGCTGATGGTAGCGAACCAGCTTTTTGGGAGTGCGATGGCAGCACTGAATATTCCATGAGTGTCGGCAAGCGCAAGGAAGTGGGCACCACCATCACCGTGTATTTTAACGCTGAAAACGAAGATTACGCCAGGGACGAGAAGATCAAAGAAATCCTGGAGCGCTATTGCAACTTCATGCCTGTGCCCATCAGCTATGACGGCAAACAGATCAATCAAACCGAAGCCTTGTGGAACCGCAAACCCAAGGATGTGAAGGACGAGGAATACATCGAGTTTTACAAACAGGTCTTCCATGATTACAAGGATCCGGTGTTCTGGATCCATCTGAATGTGGATTTCCCCTTCAACCTAAAGGGCATCCTTTATTTCCCCAAACTGCGCAATGAGCCGGAGTTTTTCAAGGGCGAAGTGAAGCTCTTTTGCAACAACGTCTTCGTGGCCGACAATCTGGAAGATCTGATCCCCGAATTCCTGCTGTTACTGAAGGGTGGCATCGACATCCCGGATATCCCGCTGAACGTTTCGCGTTCCTTCTTGCAAAACGACAGCCAGGTAAAGAAGATCTCCAAATACATCATCAAAAAAGGTATCCGACCATTTCAACGAAACCTTCAAAGAAGACCGCAAAAAGTATGAAGAATATTGGGAAGACATCAATACCTTCATCAAGTTTGGCATGTTGAAAGAAGACGATTTCTTCGAAGCCATGA
Organism: Candidatus Cloacimonadota bacterium; assembly: GCA_021206555.1. Classification (GTDB taxonomy): domain Bacteria; phylum Cloacimonadota; class Cloacimonadia; order Cloacimonadales; family Cloacimonadaceae; genus UBA5456. Next base: position 6,835 of record JAJOKA010000179.1, read on the forward strand.
AGGACATCGCCATCTTCAAATCCGCTGCCGGTGATTATCTCACGGTCGAAGAATACAAAGCCCGCAACGCTGCCAGCGAAGATAACACCAAGATCTGGTATGCCGCCAGCGAAGATACGCAAGTGAGCTATCTGAACCTGATGAAAGAGCAGGGCATCGAAGTGATCTTCCAAACCTCACCGCTGGATATCCATCTCTTCCAAAGGCTGGAAAGCAAGCTGGAGAAGGTGGAGTTTGTGCGCGTGGATAGCGAAGTGAACGACATCCTGGTGGATAAAGATAGCAAAGCCATGGAAGCCGGCAGCGAACACAAGCTGCAAAAGCTCTTCTATCGCGCTTTAAATCAAAAGGTGGAGGCCAGCTTCAGCAAGGACAGTTACAAGGATTTCCTGAAGAAGTTCCCCGCTGCCGCTACAGCTTTGACTCCGCATATCACGCAGCAGGAAGAGCAGACCCTGATCAACTTGATGGATTTGCCCGATGAACTGCGCGCTGAGCTTGGCGATGAGGCCATGAAAGAGCTGCAAAACCACGCCTACACTGAGTTCAAGGTGGATGTTAAGAGTCTGAAAACCAAGGACATCCCCGGAGTGATCGTCTTTAGCGAGTTTATGCGTCGCTGGCACGATATGGATATGGTTTCCAAAATGGGTGGCGGAGGCGATATGCTGAAGCATCACACCCTGGTGGTAAACCCGGAAAACCAGATCATTCAGAAGCTGCTGGATCTGGATCAGGCCGGCAGGGAAGAAGAAGTGAACGTGCTTTGTGGCTACATCCACGATCTCTCACTCTTGGAGCAGAAAGCCTTTAGCGGCGAAGAGCTGAAGAGTTTTATCGCAAAAGCCAATAAAGTGCTATCCTATTTAGCCTAAAGTCTCCCTTGGAGTCTTAGCTGCTTCCCGGTTTATATGAACCTTTAGTTGTCGGCTACGATAAGGTTCGGATGAGCCCTTGAATTTGGGCAGCTAAGACTTCAAGCAGTTTGCATGCTTGGTTGATGGGGTATCACGACAAGCATACCCCGCTGTAAGAAGTCGAAGCGTGCAAAACTAGCTGCTCCGATGCGGAAATAGTGAACGTGACAGCTTGATTGGCTTTAGTAAGAATATCTAACGCTTTCAACTCCTAAAAATGAAAACCCCTCAAACGAGGGGTTTTTAATTATCTCGATATATGACCGTACTACAGAAGCTCGATCACCAGGAATTTCTGCTTGCGGAAGTTTTTGACGATCGGTAACGGTGAGCACGAAACTCATCATCTTCCTTTTCCACTTCATAGGTTGTAGCCACGTGATTGCTGAGAATGCTGTAGCCTTTCTTGGTAGCAGGGAAGGATATCTGGTTGTTATCAAGCAAGTTGATCTCGGTAAACTTGGCAGTATCGATGGTCTTGTTGACTGTGGTAACGCGTCCGATGCCCAGGATTCCGCCTTTGCGGTCGATGATACCCTGATCCATCAGTTGTTTGCGAGTTCCCACTACGTAGTAAACGAAGTTGGCATTATATTCAGCCTGTTCCAGGGCTTGATCTCTTTCCTGGATGCTTTGCTCGCGGGCTGCGATTTCCATTTGGGCATTACGGCGTTCTTCTTCGATGGTCTCATTGAGGATGCCCATACGGGTTTGCAGTTCATCCATGATCTTTTCTTTGTCTTCAATTGAGGATCTGAGGCGGGCTACGATTTCCTGCACGCCTTTGAGCTGAGTGCGTGAATTTGCCAACTGAGCTTCGAGAGCGGCGATCTTTTTCTTGTCAGCTTCGATCTGATTGCGCATATTGGCGATAGAACTGATCAGGCGTTCACGACGATCAGCCGGAGTGCCGCCGGGGAGCTCGGATTGGGTAAACAGCTGTCCCGATAGATCCTGATCGAGTGATTCCAAGCTGGCCTGAATCTCTCCGATGGTTGCGGTGGAATGCTCGTATAGCTTTTGCAATTCGGCATTGCTTTGAATAAGTTCCTTGTTACTCTTGGAGGCACGCGTCCAAACTACTCCAAAGATTATGGCCAGGATAGCCAGTAGGGCGATTACGATATGCTGAATTTTCATGCTTGACTCCTGATCTATTTTATGGTTTGTGTCATTCACAAAAATACTTGGTTTTGTGTCAAGGCAAATCATGGATGGATTGAAAATATGAAACATGCTTTTTTTAGCCGCGTGGGCAGAACAATATGCGGATTACAGTGCCCAGTTGCACAATGTCTATCTCAGTCGAGGATTGCCTTTACCTGAGCTTGAAGAAGTCAGGATCAATGGTAATCGTGCTTTCACCGCGGGATAGTTTTGTCTATCATCGGGCAGAGCCACCTGCATCTGATATGGGCCGGAACTGTGGCCACAGCTGAGAAACAGCCAGCTCTCCGGCTGCATGATTCACACTGGAGATCGGATTATTGAGTTTAGCCTGGAACACAGAGATATCTATGGTGAAACCAAGCGTTATGCCTTGATTTGCGAGTTGATGCCGCCCAAACCCAATGTGATTTTGTGCCGGGCAAGTGACAGGATCGTGCTGGAAGCGCTCGCTAAATATAGCCTGGCCGACAATCCCATGCGCATGGTGCAGCAAAACCAACCGTATTTTTCTCCAAAAACCAGTTTCAGTCCGGAAGTGATCACTCAGCTCGTCATTCCGGAGCTTGACGGTATCTCCGCCCCTGACGTGAACGCGTATTTCGCTTTGTTACACACAAAGAACATGCAGAAAGGCGAGGGTAACTCACAGCTGCAAAGCAAGATCAAGATGCTGGGGCGAGAGCTGAAGAAAGCTCAGAAGCGCCTCAAAATGCAGAACCATGATCTCCGCAATGCCGAACAGGCAGAATACTTTCATGCCTGCGCGGAGGCCATTAAACCGAATATGCACCAGATAAGTGCCGGTCAAAGCGAGCTGATCACCACCGATTATCTCTCGCCTGAGCTTAGCTCCATCACCGTTCCACTCCTACCCGAGAAAAGCGCTCTGCAAAATCTAAACTACTACATCAAGAAGTATCAAAAGGCCAAAAACGGCCTGGCCATCATCAAGCTGAACATCGAGAAGACTGAGGCTGAGATCCGCTCGATCCAAAGCCTGATCTCACGCATGGAAGCGGGAGATGATCTGGATCTGGATTGTCGGGACAATAGCCGGGTGATGCAGCAAAAGGTGCAGGAACTGGATAAAATCTTGAATCTGCGGATCGATGAAAACTGGCATATCTACATCGGTCGAAAAGCCAAAGAGAACGACTTTATCACCACCAAACTGGGCAAACCCATGGATTGGTGGTTTCACAGCAGGATCTATCGCGGCGCGCACGTCCTATTGAGAAACTATAAAAAGCAAGAGCCGCAGCCGGAGCTGATTCGCATGTGCAGCTCTCTGGCAGCCTGGTATTCTCAAGCCAAATTCTCCCTCAATGTGCCGGTGGATTACACCCAAATCCGTTATGTGCGCAAACCACGGGGTAGTGCTGCTGGATTCGTCACCTATACGAACTATAAGACTTGCTTTGCCAATCCCAAAGACCTGCGCAGCATTCGCAGCGAACTGGAACGATGAAAACGCTTGGCATCATTAGCAGCATCATTCCCTAAGTGAAAGTAGCCTGATCTGCAAGTTGCTAAGCCCGGAACTTGGCCAGATATCTTTGATCGCAAAAGGAATACGCAAGAAGGAGGAACCGCTGCTAAGGCTTTGGGAATATGAACTGAATCTGCTGGAGCCCAAAGAAGAAGGCTTGTATCTGCTCAAAGAAGCCAAAGAACGGAAGGATTATAGCAGCTATCCGGAGGTGGCAACCTGGGCTGCTGCAGACGCGGGAGCCGAACTGCTGGCTCAGATCATCATTCCTCAACCCGAAGCAGCTCCAGTATTACAAGCTTTTGACAGACTATCTCAGTTATCTTAAGAAAAGTGGACAAAAAACGCGGTTCTCATCCTCTGGCGGCTATTTCTGCGGGTGTTTCAACTCCTTGGCATCGGCATCGAACTTGATCTTTGTTCCATCTGCAAACAGCAGTCCATCATCCATGCCCACACAGGAACGGGAGAGCTTGTTTGCAAAGCTTGCGCCAGCCAAAGCAACAAGGCGTTCAGCCCTCTGGCCCTGGAGATCATTCGCCTTTTGCCTCAGATTGCCAACCACTTACACAGGCTGGAACTCAATCGATGGGTGGTGGGGGAGATCAACAGCTTTCTGCTGGATTACTTTTACGCACACCATAAACAAAACGCTCAAGCTAAAGAGCCTGAGCGTGTTAAGTCAGTTTTATCGGATCCCTAAAAGGGTTCAAAGTTATTGATCTGCCAATAATACCTTTCTGCTTCTTGCTGAATAGCAGCGAGGTCTTCATAATGTTTCATTTCCCACTTCACCAAGAGCCCAAAGAAGGATTTCAGACTTAGAATCTGAGAATCATTCTCGCATTTGCGATAGTGGTCGATGGCATCTTTTTCCAAAAGCATGGCGGTGGAGATGGCCGAAAACAGCGCTTGATCTTCACCGATGCGCTTGATAAAGGAATCTGAAAAGATGCTGTCACTCAGGTTCTCGAGCTTCATATCTTCACTTACATCACTGGGTTGCAGGTCGCTGCTAATCTGTTGATAATAATCCAGTAGGTAGTTGTAGTGCATGCGTTCTTCTTCTTTACGAGAAAGGAAGAATTCCTTCACCTCGGGGTCGGTGCTGTGATCCGCGGCGTTTTTGATACAGGCTTACGCTGTCCATTTCGCCTTGCATGGCTTTTTTTAGGGAAGCCAGGAGTTGTTCTTTCATTGCCATATTCATATCCTCTATTTTGCTAATCTGTTAGAGATAGCATAACTCATCTTGCGTGATCTGCCAAGCACAAAGAAACCCTGCTGATGACCATGCTGATAGCTCTTGCTTTGGCTTGGTTTAGCTCATCTTCTCCTCGTGAGATGAGGGCAGCATGGGCTAAACCCGAGATAGAGCAGTGGCGAAAGGGACTGCGCCCCAAATGTCTTGACAGATAGAGCCCCTAAAAATGCTTAGACACCATGACTACATCGAAAAGTGCACATGCTGCAATAGCCCTCTTTTCCGGAGGCTTGGACAGTATATTAGCCGTGAAATGGATGCAATCACGCGGATACAAGGTGTATCCCGTTTACTTCCTTACGCCCTATATGCCGGCTGATCGAGCCATCCAATCTGCCGCGGAAAACGGCATTCAACTCATCGTGCGCGACATCAGCACAGAGCATCTGGCCATGATGCAGAATCCCGTTTATGGTTTTGGAAAACACCTAAACCCCTGCGTGGATTGCCATGCTTTAATGTTCAAGATTGCGGGAGACCTGATGGCTGACTTGGACGCGGACTATCTGATCTCAGGGGAAGTGCTGGGACAAAGGCCCATGAGTCAACGCCGGGACGCGATGAACCTGGTGGGCAAACTCAGCGGCTATAAAGACCTCTTGATCCGCCCCCTGTCCCAGCAGCTTCTAAATGATACTCTGCCCATCCGTGAAAGCTGGATTGATAAGGACGATATGCTTGATATCCACGGTCGTGGGCGAAGCCGTCAAATGGAACTTGCCAGCGAACTGGGCATTGTTTCCTATCCTGCTCCGGCAGGCGGATGTCTGCTCACGGATCGCAATTTCGCTCTGCGTCTGCGCGATCTGATCGAGCACGATGAACTTGATGATGAGAATTTGGAGCTGATTCGCTATGGCCGGCACTACCGTTTGGATGCCCGCTGCAAGCTGATTGTGGGTCGCGATGAAGCCGATAATGACAAGCTGGAAGCTGCCTGTAAAACAGGGCTCAAGCTTCATGCCAGGGATATCTTCGGCCCTTTAGGAATCATCACTTGTCCCCAGCCTTCTGAAGAAACACTGCGCCTGGCTTTGGATATCTTCTGGTATTACCACAAAAAAGGTGAAGATACTGGCAGCGTGATCCTCTCCAGCCCAGAAGGAAAAACAGATCACCGGGCCACGAAGCTAGAGCTCGCCAACATCAAAGAATACCATATATCTTATGACTAGAGGAATTATGATCCGCATCGAAGCATTTGTCCTATTACCCGCGTATCAAACCAATACCTGGCTCATCCGGGATGATGAGAGCAAGGATGCCATTCTGATCGATCCCTCTGCTCCGGATCGGGCTTTGGCCGCAAAGATCGAAAGCCTGGGCCTCACAATGCGGGCCATCGTCAATACCCATGGGCATGGTGACCACATCGGCGGCAACAACTACTTCAGAAACATCTGTAAATGTCCGGTGCTGATCCACAGTGCCGACGCGCAGATGCTGATCGATAACAAAAAGAACCTCAGTGAGTACATGGGAACCCCGCTGCAGATCAATGCTGCTGACCGGCTATTGAATGATGGTGACATCATCGATATGGGTAAGCATCAGTAAGGGTAATCCACACTCCGGGGCACACTCCGGGCTGCATCTGCCTTTTGATCGACAAGTTTTTGATTTCAGGAGACACCCTCTTTGAGATGAGCATCGGTCGCACTGATTTTCCTGGTGGGTCTCATGCCCAAATCCTTTCTTCCATCAAAGAAAAAACTGTTTGTGCTGCCCGAGGACACGATTGTCTATCCTGGGCATGGCCCACGCACTTCCATCGGTATGGAAAAACTAAACAACCCCTTTGTAAGGTAAAAGAATATGCAGAAGGTACTTATCCTCGATTTTGGTCGCAATACACCCAGCTAATCGCCAGAAAGACGCGTGAACTGGGCGTTTATAGCGAGATTCATCCCTTTAACATGAGCATTGATGCTATCCGCTCCATGGCTCCTCAGGCCATCATCCTGTCCGGCTCGCCTTTCGATCACGTAAACCAAACGCGCATATCCTGCTGAGATATCTGGCAATTGGGTTTACCAATCCTGGGAGTGTGCTATGGAATGCAACTGGTGGCACAGCGTTTTGGCGGAACCGTTGCTGCCGCTGTGCAACGTGAGTATGGTAAGGCAGAGCTTAGCATCAAGTTTCACGATGCCTTGCTCACAAACGTGGAAGAAGGTTCTCAGGTCTGGATGAGTCATGGTGACAAGGTGGATGGCGTTACCGAGGATTTCCTGATTCTGGCTGCCACCAAAAACTCCCCTTACGCCGCGATCAAGCATAAGTTACACAAGGTCTATGCCTTGCAGTTTCATCCCGAAGTGCATCACAGCGCTTGCGGAAAGCAGATATTGCGCAACTTCCTCTTCGAGATTGCCGGCCTGGAAGCTCAGTGGTCTGCTCGCTCCTTCATTCAAGATGCCGTAAGCAAAATCAGGCAAGAAGTAGGTAATCAACGGGTTATCCTTGGTCTCAGCGGGGGTGTGGATTCTTCCGTTGCAGCAGCGCTTTTACACGAAGCCATTGGTAAGCAATTGATTCCCATCTTTGTGGATACAGGAATGATGCGTTATGATGAAGCCAACCGCGTGCGAGAAATGTTCAAGGTCTATCCCGATCTGGAGATAGACTTTGTGGATGCGTCTGATCTTTTTATGGAACGCATGAAGGGTGTCAATGATCCGGAGGCCAAACGCAAGATCATCGGCGCTGCTTTTATCGACGTCTTTGAAACAGAAGCTGCCAAGTTTCCCGATGCGAAGTTCCTGGCGCAAGGCACTTTGTATCCCGATGTGATAGAGAGCGTGTCTTTTGCCGGGCCTTCGGTGACCATCAAGAGTCATCATAATGTTGGCGGATTGCCGGAAAAGATGAATATGAGCTTGATCGAACCCTTGCGCGAGCTCTTCAAAGACGAAGTACGCGCTGTGGGAAAACAGCTTGGATTGCCGCAAGAGCTGATTGGGCGCCATCCCTTCCCCGGACCCGGATTAGCGGTGCGCATTCTGGGCGATGTGGATCAGGACAAAGTGCGGCTCTTACAGGCTGCCGATGAGATCTTCATTAGTGAACTGCGCGAATGGAATCTTTATGACAGCACCTGGCAGGCTTTTGCAGTGCTATTGCCGATCCAAAGCGTAGGCGTGATGGGCGATGAACGGACTTATGAACAGGTCTGCGCCTTAAGGGCTGTGAATAGCGTGGATGGCATGACCGCGGACGTGACCGAGTTTCCCTTTGCCTTTCTCAAGCATGTTTCGGCGCGGATCTGCAATGAAGTGAAGGGCATCTCCCGCGTGGTCTATGATATCAGTTCGAAGCCACCGGCCACGATAGAGTGGGAATAAGCACGAATTTGGAGTTAATGCCGCTTGATCAGTCCCTTCAAGCCGATAAATACATAAAGCTATAGTTCTTTTCAGAGTAGCCCTCAATTTTCGTGCGGCATTGACTTCAAACAGCGGGAATGGGATTGTAGATGCTTCATCCTGAAGCATAAATGTAGATGCGGCATCTTGCCGCATGCAAGCGTCTAGAAGACGCTTCTACTATCAAACGTCAAGATGACGTTTCCACATTGGCATCCTCGCTGCTTGGACTCCTTCGCTTCGCTACGAAGTCCAAGGGTGAGGCCATAACGCATAACGCATAACCCATAACGCATAACGCATAACCCATAACGCATAACCCATAAATATCTTGACAGCTTTTATGCAATATATATCATAGCTTCCATCAAGACGATTAATATCGTAATGGAGATGATATGGAACCCGCTAAGCTGCTTGTAAGCACCTATCCCACGCTCAAGGGAGCAAGGTTATTGGAGCTGCTGTACACTAATCCCAATACACCGATCAGCTCTTGCGCTTTGGAGCTTTGCCTGGAAAATGGAGTGGAGCTGGAGCAGGCTTCGCTGCATGGTCATGTTCCGATGCCAATACCCTACACAGATGCGCAAACCCTGCTTGATATCGATAAACGCTTGAACCAGCTTATAGCATTGAAAGCTGAAAACAAGAGCGATGCCTGGGACCCCGAAATCCAGGCTCTCACTTCATACAGGCGCAAATGCCTGCTTCCCAATGGACACATCAGCTGCTTTCCGGATCACAGCAATGTGGCCTACAACAGACAAAAAGCGGCCATCCACCGCCTATTTGCCAAAGCCGAAGCGGATGGACATCATGAAGCGGTATCTCTCGTAAAGAGAAGGCTGAGGCTGGGCAGATGGGCTGTTTATGAGGGGTAGGCGCCCTGCCACATTAAATAAAAAGGATATCACAATGACAACACTCAATGACCAGCTTTTCCGCGTCACCCGCGAGTGTTGCTTCATCCAGATTGGAATTGAAACAAGGAAGCCGCCACAAAAGCCCCTCGTTCACAGCTCTATCCGCATCCCATTTTTGTGATATGAATCATCTATTTTTTCTTCAGAGCAGAGTGCATATCCTTACCGAGGAAGACATTGGCGGCCATCACCTTGAGTGCGGAGAAGATCATTGCGGGGCGGATCGCCTTGCGTCTGAAGCTCTGGGCAAAGAGCGGGATCAAGCGCCAGCCTTTGCTGAGATAGACCTTCAGATAGGCCTTGGGCAGATAGCGTTCCAGGGTTTTGTGATCCATCCCCAAGGGCTGATACACGCAATGAGTGGCATCGTAATCCTCCCAGTTAAAGTGGCGGATGCGGCCTTCGCTGAATAGCGTTTGGTATAGCTCGGTACCCGGAAAGGGAGTGAGGATGGAGATCAGCATATAGCCGAAAGGCAGGGAGCTGAAGAAGCGGATGTTTTGCTCGATGTGTTTGGGAGTGTCAAATTCGTCGCCACTACCCAGGATCATATACCAGTTGTGGCTGAGAGCAAGGCTGTTCATCACGCGGATGGCCTTCATGATATCGCTGACGCGGATCTTTTTTGTGCATGCGCTCCAGCACTTCGGGGATGCCGCTTTCGATGCCGATGGAGATCAGGCTGCATCCCGTCTCGGCCATTCTCTTGATCAGTTCAGGGTGTTTGACGATGGTATCCACCCGGCTCATACAGTTATATTTGATCCTCAGCTCTTCCTGCTCCAGCTGGTCACAAAAATCATAGACCCAATTGGTATCCACGGTGAGGTTATCATCATGAAACCAAAAAGTGTCATAACCCCAGCTCAGGTAATCCTTGATATCCGAGATCACGCTATCCACGCTGCGTTGACGGTATTTACCGTTATAGAAAGCGGAAATTGAGCAAAATGAGCAGCGAAAGGGACATCCGCGCGAAGAGACGATCTTTGGGGAAAAGCTGAAGGCGGGATCAACCAGGTCACGGCTGATCTTGGGCAGACTCTCGATATCATCGATGATAGCGATTTTGTGGTCATTATGATATTCACCATCCCTGAAAAAAACGATGCCTGGCACCGAGGGATTCTCCTCGCCCTGTTCCAGCGAGGACAAAAGCGCGGGGAGGACCTCCTCTCCCTCACCGCGACATACATAATCCACTCCGGTCTCAGCCATGACCTCTTTGTACATAAAGGTGGCGTGATGTCCGCCAATGATGGTCTTCAGCTCAGGATAGCTGGCCTTGACGTGATGATCAGTTCACGCGCGATGGGATAGGTAGCACTCACGCAGGATACTCCAAGCACCTGGGGCTGATACTTCAGGATGTATTCATCAATGCAGTCTTTATCGGCAATCACGACCATCGGTGAGTGTCCAGCAGCTTTTGCCGCAGCAGCCACATAGAGGATGCCCTGAAGAATTTGATTTCCTTTGCGCAGGCTTTCCAAGCCTCCGGTTTGGGCTTTTGGCGAGACGAGCAGTATATTCATGATCTACCCCACTATTCATTTGTTCCCATGACCCGTAAAGGGCGCAAGGTGTCAAGCACAATTAAGCTTGGATAATTGCAGCTTGACAAGGAAAGCCCCTTCATTACAAGGGATCAATGAACTCAAAATACTTATGGATAATAATACTTACGGCCTTCATCATCGTAGGCCTTTATCACGTCTTTGCCGTGGGACGCTTTAATTACCCTGAGTTTCGGCTGAAAGAAGGGCAGGTCTCGGAGACAGAGCTGATCGCGCCTTTTGACTTTCCGATCTTGAAGAATCCACAGACTTTGAACCGGGAACGCGAGCAAAGCATCGAGCAGCTCCAAACCCCATATCGGATCAGCGATGAGCCGCTATTTGCGGCCCTGACGGCCTTGGATCGGCTCTGGGCCGTCTTTTATGCCAAACCGGAGCAGGGCCCCGGAGCCAAAGCGGCAGATGCCGCCAAAGCGGGATTTGGCCTGGACGCGGAAGCTCTGGCATTTGCCACCACTGCCGAAGCCTTGAACCAGAGCTATGAAAAACTGCGTGAAGGCCTGCAAGAAGTGTACGCCAAGGGCATATACAGTGGAGTAAGTACCGACAGCATCACTGTGTATCAGGGCGATACGCCCGGCATCAGGCCGATCAGCGCCTATCTCTCGGTGAATCAGGCCGCTATGGAACTGATCGCTAAAGTCCCCGAAACTGAAAAGCTGATCAATAGCCTTACGGATTCCTTCATTATCCCCAATATCGTGATCGACGAAGCACTATATACCGAGCTCAGTCAGCGCACAATCAGCCAGATCCCTGAAACTGAAGGAATTGTGCTGCAAAATGAAGTCATCATCCGCAAAAATGCCAGAGTAACGCAAGCTGACATCGAAAAGCTGGAATCACTATCGGCAGCCTTTCGCAACCGCAATCTGCAAAAATCTCCCATGCAACAGATGCTTTTGGCCCTGGGGATGTTGATCTATACTTTTCTGACCCTGCTGCTGGCCAATCATTATTATGGAGTATTTCACCAGGAAGCGCGGCATCATGTAGCAGACTTCCTGCCGGTGAATCTAGGCTTCATCATCCTCGTGATCTTTGGCATCCTTACGAACCATGTCTTTGCCCTAAACAGCATGTTGATCCCCTTTGCGCTGATCGTGATTACAGCGGCGATCCTGGTGGGCACTGATTTTGGAGTGCTTTACGGCATCTGCGCGATGTTGGTGTTAAACCCCTTCATCAATTGGGAAACCTATAGCCCGATCATCTTCATCCTCAGCACCAGCATGACTCTGCTATTGATCAAACGCCAGCGGGCGCATCACGAATTCCTTAGCATCTGGTTTTACCTTTTGATCTCTATCACCGTGGTCAGCGTGGCGATCTCGATCTACAAAAGCGATCCCATCGCCGTAGTGTTCCGCAATATCGGGTTTGGAATGATCTCCAGCGCGATCAGCATCATCGGTGTATTGATCATCGTTCCCTATTATGAACGGCGCTGGAATCGGGCAACAAAACAGACTCTACTGGAGCTATTGGACTTCAACCATCCGCTTTTGAAACAATTAGCAACTACCGCTGTGGGCACCTATCACCATAGCCTGATCGTGGGAAACCTGGCTGAGCGCGCGGCGGAGGCGATCGGCGCGAATCCGCTTCTGGCCAGAGTGGGCAGCTATTATCACGACATCGGGAAGATCGTGAATACCGAAGCTTTTACGGAGAACAACGAAAACTCCGGAGAAATCCATGACGCCCGAGCTCCGGAAGACAGCGCGAAGATCATCAAAAACCACGTGCTGGAAGGCATCGCCCTGGCCAAGAAATATAAGATCCCGCAACCGGTGATCGACATCCTGATGCAACACCACGGCAACAGCGTGATCCGCTACTTCTATGATAAAGCTGAAAAGCTGAATCTGGACGCGCCGTTGCAAGCTTTTCAATATGGCGGCCCACGTCCACAAAGCAAAGAAGCAGCCCTGGTGATGCTGGCAGACATCGTGGAAAGCACCACCAAGGCCAAAGATATCCGTAGCGAGGACGACATCCGCAAGATCATCGAAGATACGATCTCCCGGCTCATCCGCGAAGGACAATTTGACGAAGCGCCCATCACGATGAAGGATCTGTTTGCGATCAAAGAATCCATGATGCCTGTCCTGGGCAGCATCTACCGCAAGCGTCTGGACTATCCCGAAGATCATGACAAACGTTGAGATTCAGGGGGAGCCACCCCCATCGGTCACGGGTGGTGAGATCAAGATAGTGGCAAAGGCCATATTGGGCTCAGAGCAGCCTGATACTGATTTTGAGCTGTCTCTGGCCTTTGTTTCAGCAAGCGAGATGAGGAACTACAATCGCCTCTATCGGGGCAAGGACAGCTGCACCGATGTGCTAAGTTTTGAAGGCGAGGAGTTGCTTCTGGATGGCCGCAAAACCCGCCTTTGCGATATTATCATTGACACAAATCAAGTGTTTCAGCAAAAGGGTTCAAAAACATTCAGTGAGGAATTTTGGCTTGTCCTGATCCATGGCCTCTTACACGTTTGTGGCCATGATCACATCAGAACAGCAGACAAAAAAGAAAATGGAAGACGCAGAAGATAATTACCGAAAGCTAATTCCGGGGGGCGGAATTGAGTAGCATAAAACTTTTGGATCATAGCCCTGTTTCTGGCTTTATCCGCTTTTTTCTCCGGCAGTGAGACAGCGATGTTTTCACTCTCCCGGGTGTATTTAAAAAAGCTGGAAACAGTGACGGCAGAGCCGGAAAGCTGGTGCTGAAACTCATGGCCAAGCCCCGGCGACTGCTGATCACCTTGTTGCTCTGTAGCACCCTGGTGAATATGGCGATATCATCGTTCAGCACGCTTATCGCCTACAATCTGGCCATCGCGAATGGCTATGACCTATCTTTGGTGATCACCATGCAGATCATCATCGTAACCGTGATGATTCTCTTTTTCGGAGAGATCATCCCCAAGCTATTGGCGCTATCGATGGCCAATGAACTAAGCCTGGCTCTGGCATATCCCTTATCCTTGCTGCAGTTCTCTTTGACTCCCGTGGTATGGGTTTTTGAGCAGATCAGCAACCTGGTATCTAGTAAACACAAGTTGGAAAAGCACATCGGCCAGCGGTTTACGCATGAGGAGTTTCACAATCTGATCCAGAGTGAATCCTCCTCCGGCACCCTGGAAGAGCATGAAAAACGCATGCTGGTGGGTCTTTTCCGCTTTCGTGAAGCTGAGATCACCGAGATCTATGTGCCCCGGGTAAGAGTCACCGCCATCGAAGAGAGCCAAGCGATGGAAGAACTGCGAGAACTGATCGTCTCCAGTGGCTATTCCCGAATCCCGGTCTATCGCGAGACCATCGACGACATTGTGGGCATCATCTACGTGAAAGACCTCATCCTCTACCCCGAAAAGCAGAGCATTGCTGAGCTGATGCGCCCCGCCTGGTTCGTGACCGAAAACATGAAGATTCAAAGCCTCCTAAATCAATTCAAATCCCGCAAGCTGCAAGTAGCGGTGGTGGTAGATGAGTATGGCGGCACTTCCGGCATCATCTCATTGGAAGATATTCTGGAGGAAATCGTGGGAGAAATCCGTGATGAATATGACGCGGACGAGATCCCTGAATTTACCATGTGCGAGGATGGCAGTGTGCTTTTAAGCGGGAACTACAGCGCCAGGCAGTTCAACCAGGAATTTGCCACGGATATCTCTGTGGAAGAATACGATAACATCGCGGAGTTTCTCCTGGCTCAGTTCAACCATGTGCCCCAGGTAGGCGAGCGCTATGTGCTCGAGGATTCGCTGGGCTTCACCGTGTTGGATAGCGACGAGAAAAGCATTAAACAGGTGAAAGTGCATCACTTGAGCAGATCATGAGACGGCTGTCAATAGTACTCATTCTCTGGCTCATCCTGGGCTTTATGTACGCTCAGAGATTGGAGTATCGCATCACTTCCATGGGGCTGAAAGTAGCCAATCTCAGCATGAATATCTCTGAACAGCAGATCCATATCAAAGCCAGCAACAGCGGGATGCGCACCGTCTTTCCTCATCTGAACAACAGCTATACCATCAGCTATGATGGGGACTTCCAGCCCACACACTATCTGCGCTCTATCCATCAAGACAGTCTTAAGGATTCGGTGCTCACGACTTATCAAAAAGGCAAAGCCACCATGTTGCGTAAAAGCAACAATGAACGGATCAGCTACCCCACTACTGAAGGTACCAGAGATTTCTTCAGTCTGCTGCTCATGATCTGCCGAAGCCCAAAGCCGGTGGGAAACTATGTGGTGGACGGAAACGGCAGAAGCTGGCAAGCTGCTGTGAGCGGAGGCCAAATCGACAATCTGAACACATCCCTGGGCAGATTTCAGACCACCAAATACCAAGTAAGCTTCAAAGCTCTGAGTCCGCACAAAGCTCCATACGTGGATATGCTTACCCACAATACTCTCAGCGAAGATATCACGCTGAATATCTGGGTGAACCAAGGCGGCATTCCGGTGAAAGCACAGATCCGTAAAAAGCTGATGAGCATGACCTGGGAAATACTTAGCATCTCCTAATGAAGAATTCACTTTATCTTTGGCTGGCAATCCTTTGGATGGCTTTGATTTGGGTCGTATCTTCTATCCCTGCCCAAGAGCTGCCAGAACTGCGGATTTTGGGATTTGATAAGCTTGCCCATTTTGGCGTCTATTTCGTATGGGGTATGTTCGTAAATCTCCATCTCAAGGCCAGGCAATGCAAGCCCCGTGTCCGGTTGATCGTCTTTTGCCTGATGATCATCAGCGCAGGTCTGGACGAGTATCATCAGAGCTTCATCCCCGGCAGAAGCGTGAGTATATACGACTTCGTGGCCAATGCTTTGGGCTTGTTGACTGCCGCGACTTTTGGCCGGTGGCTGGTCTATCGGAGCCAAGGATGATTAAGGTTCAGGGCATCAAAATCAGTTTGGGGGGAAAGCAAATCCTGAGTGGGATAGAGTTTTGCCTTCCAGACAACGAGAATCTGGTGATTTTGGGGCGAAGTGGCTCCGGTAAAACAGTATTGATCAAGAGTCTCTTGGGAATTTACCCACCTGATGAAGGGAAGATCGAGATTGATGGCATTGATCTCTACACTTGCGATAAATCCCGGCTGAGCAGTATCAAAGAGCGATTTGCCATGGTGTTTCAGCACGCGGCACTCCTTGATTCCTTCACTGTCTATCAAAATGTAGCATTGCCTCTTTATGAAGAGTGAAAAAGACGAAGAACTGATCATGCGGCGAGTGACGGAGTGTCTTGATCTGGTAGGCTTGAAACACACGCTTGAATTGTATCCCGCGGAACTGAGCGGTGGCATGCGCAAACGCGTCGGCATCGCCAGAGCTTTGGTATATGAACCGCAATACATCATTTTTGATGAACCCGTATCCGGGCTCGACCCTATCACGGCAGCCGAGACCCTGTATTATATGACTCAGATTATCAAAAGCAACAGTGCCAGGCTGATCACCATTACGCATGATCTGAATACGATTGAGCACTTAGGCCAGAAGATTCTCTATCTCGAGATGGGGAAAATGCTCCATTATGGCAGCAGTGCCGAGCTGAAGCAGAGCAATGATCCCGTGATTCGCAGGTATTTTTCGTCATGAAGCGAAGCGGCTGGTTGTTCCTGGCCTTTCTTACCGCAACCGCGTCTGCGGTTCACATCATCGAAAGCCTGATTATGAGCATGCTCCCTGTTCCCTTTATCCGCGTTGGCTTGTCCAATATCGTAGTTCTTTATCTGGTCATGGAGCGGCAGATAGCGCCAGCTTTTGTAGTAGCTTTTGCCAAGTCCGTCTTAGGCGGAATAGCCACTTTCAGCTTGCTTTCTCCGATGCTGCCCTTATCCCTTGGTGGCGGTCTTTTTGCTGTAAGCATGATGAGTCTGGGGCTCGTTATCCGGCCTCGCTTCAGCATCTTCGGCATCAGTGTATTGGGTGCTTTGGCGCACAACGCGGCGCAGTTGATCCTGGTGAGATTGCTCCTGATTCACAATGACTCTCTTTTTGTGTTGACACCAATCCTGATTCTGTTTGCATTGCTTAGCGGTTTGGTTACCGCATATATATGTGTATATCTAAAGGAGCGAATACCCGGCTTGAAGGCAACAATATGACAAAGCGACATAAACGAGACTATGGCAAGATAATGCAAATCTTCGGCATCGCCGTCTGCATCCTGATCGGGATCATCTTAGGTGTGATCTGGTTCTATCGCGACGGTCTGCCCCCCACTTCGGAACTGCGTAACTACACCTTGCGCAGCGGTTCTGAAGTATATGACCGAAATGGCAGGATGATCCACCTCTTTGCTTTTGAGAAGCGCAAGCTGGTGTCACTCAAAGAATTACCGCCGCACTTGATTGATGCCTTGATCATTACTGAAGACAAGAACTTTTACAAACACTTCGGAGTGGATATTGCAGGTAATATCAGAGCGATAGTCATCGACGTGGTTCGTTGGGATTTCTCTCAAGGCGCCAGCACCATCACTCAGCAGATGGCGCGCAACATGTTTCTGACTCTGGATAAGCGTATCTCTCGCAAGATCAAAGAGATACTACTGGCCTTCCGCATTGAGCGAGAGTTTTCCAAAGACGAGATCCTGGAGATCTATTTCAATAAGATTTTCTGGGGTGGGCAAATCCATGGCGTGGAGACTGCTTCCCTCTATTACTTCGGCAAGCATGCCAAAGACCTCACTCTGGCTGAGTCTGCCACCTTGGTCGGAATGATTCAGCGTCCCAACTATTTTGATCCCATAAAACAGCCTGAACGGGCTACCAATCGTCGCAACATGGTCTTGGAACGCATGCACCGAGCCCGCAAGATCAATGATGAAGAATATGAGCTGGCCATTGCGGCTCCCCTGAGACAGCCCGGAAGTCCAGTGCGCCAATATGCCTCAGATTACTTCATCGAACACATCCGGCTTTATCTGGAAAGGAAGTATGGCACAGAGCGTCTCTTTGAAGGGGGACTGCGCATCTATACCACTTGGATCAGGATCTCACGGTATTCGCGGATTCTGTATTGAATAACTACCTGGCAGAGGTGGAAACCAGGCACAACTATCGCCACAAATACTCCGCGGTGAGCCCCCAACGCCTTTGACATCAATACTCAGTATCTGCAAGGCGGATTGGTCTTGATGGAGAATAAGACGGGTTTTGTGCGCGCGATGATCGGTGGACGAAACTTCCGACACAGCAAGTTTAACCGCATGACTCAAGCTCGACGTCAACCCGGAAGCGCCATCAAGCCTTTGTACTATACGGCCGCCATCGAAAAGGGCTATACTCCGGCCACTGTGATCAATGATGCTCCCATCACCCTTACCGGTGGAGATGGCAAGAAATGGACACCACAAAATTATACCAAGAAATACTATGGATTCAGCCGCATGCGCACTGCCCTCACCCATTCCTACAATGTATGGGCTGTTAAAACAGCGATTGATATCGGCTTGGATACCATGACCGAGGCGTTTGGCCGCTTTGGCTATAAACGAAATGTCACAGACTACTCTGCGGCTTTGGGTACCTACGAGATAACGCCCATCACACTGATATCTTCCTATACCACATTTCCCAATGGTGGACATCGGGTGACTCCGGTCTTCATTACCAAAGTGGAAGATCTGAATGGGAAAGTGCTGGAACGGGGAATCACGACCAGAAGTCAAGTAACAGATGAAGGTGTGGCATTTCTGATGACCTCCATGCTGCAATCCGTGACCACCTCAGGCACCGGTGCTGCTGCCAGAAACAACTATCATTGGCAAGTGGCCGGTAAGACAGGAACTTCCAGTGATCACCGTGATGCCTGGTTCATCGGTTACAATCCTGAGTTTACTCTGGGCATCTGGAATGGCTTCGACATGAGCGCGAGTGTTTCTTCCAGCGCGGTCTGCGCTCCCATTTGGGGCAGGATCATGACGCAGTGCATCCGTCTGGATAACAAAGGCAAACTGCCCGCATCCTCGGATCCGCGATATTCCTTCACAGTTCCGGATAAGGTGGTGAGCCGCAAGATCAATCCCAGCTCCGGCTTCCTATCACCAAACGATAGCGGACTGGATGAGTACTTTTTGCAAGACAATATCCCTCCTGCACTTCAGGATACGCTTCGCTTCAATTTCTACCCCACTCGCTGGGGCTATAACGACTCACTGGAACTTGAGTGATAGGCCGCATCATCTTTTGGGTTCTTAGCGCGCTCATCACCAGCGGCGCTATCACCTACATAGTATTCGTGATTCGTTTTTACTTTGGCTGGAAACGCTATCAGCCGATTGTGAATCATCACAAGAAACGGGTTTCCGTGGTAGTGGTGGCGCGCAATGAAGAGGCAAACCTCAAGCGTTTGATGACCTGTCTGCTCTCCCAAGATTACCCCACGGAACTTTATGAGATAGTATTTGGCGACGACGATTCCGAAGACAACTCCGCAGCCATTATCGCCAAATACATTGCCGCCGGGCACAACGTGAAATACATCAAGTCCGAAGGTCGGGATCAGGTGGTTTCTCCCAAGAAACTGGCTTTGAGCAAGGCCATAGAGGCTGCTGAAGGTGAGATCATCCTCACTACAGACGCGGATTGCATCGTGCCCTTCAGCTGGATATCCAGATGGTAGCCTGCTTTGCCGACGACGTGAGCAGGTGGCAGGTTATTCCCGCACTTTAATTCCAGTGTGGAGCAGAGCAAGCATCCTGCAAAAATATGAACACCTGGATTTTGCTCTCACCTATATGGTTTTGGGGGGTGGATACACGCTGGGCAAAAGCTGGGCTTGCATCGGGCAAAACCTGGCCTATCGCAAATCCGCCTATCTGGATGTGGGTGGTTTTGCCAAAATCGCCCATCTGATCAGCGGTGACGATGTGAATCTGATGCAGCTGATGCGCAGAAAAGGGCACAAGATCATCTTTAACTTCAGCTCAGCTTCGTTTACCCATACGCATCCCGTGAAAAGCTGGAAGCAATTGATCAATCAACGCAGCCGCTGGGCTTCAAACATGAAGTATCAGCTCAGCTTCAACCCGGAGTTTTTCTTCATCCTCTTTTCCATGGCCTGCCTGTATTGGGGCAGCATCATCATGATGTTTTTAAACCTCAAACTGGGGCTGGCCATCTTTGCCTATCGCATCCTCATTGAACATCTGATGATCTCATACTCGCGCAAGCACTTCGGAGTTACGGCTCGCATGTTAAATTTCTACCCCATCTGGCTCTTGATCCAAACCTTCTTTTTGGTTTTTACTATGGTCTTGGGGCAGTTCGGCATCTTTGTATGGCATGGCAAACGCCCACCCAAAGGAGTGTACAATGCTACTCGTAGTATTTGACGATAAACAGCACAAGTCCTTCTATCCCATAGCCCAAACCCGCAGCGTGGGAGACCTTCGTTGCGGCATCCTGAAGCTGCGCCAAAGATTGGAATATATCTTTGCCGATGGCGATTCCGGCCTTGTCATTGAAGACCGCTTAGTGGATTTGTACCGTGAACGGCATCCGGATTGGAATGTAAACAACCCTCCGGCCGGCGACAAACTGTATATCAATTCCCGCCTCATCATCAGTGATGAAGCGATCACCGCCATCAAGGCCCTGACCCCAAATCAGGCTTTGCTCAAGCACGAAACTATCCTTGCTCTACGCACCAGTGAATATCTTAATTGGGGCTTTCAGCTTCCTTCGGGGACTGAAAGAATCCAGAGCACCCTGCCTATGTATGAACACATCGCGCAGTTGATTCACGACAACGGACGCATGATCACTTGGGACTTTGAACACATTTTCTATGACGAAGATAACTTCTTTGAGACCGAGCCCGGAGTCAGCGTCTTGCATCCCTATAACGTGTGGATCGCGGAAGGCGTGGACTTAGCTCCGAATGTGGTTCTGGACGCTTCAGAAGGCCCCATCGTCATAGATGAAGGTGCCAAAGTGATGGCCGGAGCGGTGCTCTGCGGGCCACTATATGTAGGCAAAAAGAGCCTGATCAAGATCGCTGCCAAAATCTATGGCAGCACCAGCATCGGCCCGGTCTGCAAGGTGGGTGGCGAAGTGGAAGGCAGCATCTTTCAGGCCTATTCAAACAAGCAGCATGATGGCTTTTTGGGGCATGCATATATCGGTGAATGGGTAAAATCTGGGTGCTGACACAAAACAACAGCGACCTCAAAAATACTTACAAAAATGTGCAATACTATAACTACCAGACACTGGGTAAAATCGATTCCGGTAGCAAGTTTATGGGCTCTGTGATCGGTGACCATAGCAAGACCGGGATCAACACATCCCTCAATACTGGCCTGGTGATCGGCTGTGCCTGCAATATCTACGGCTCGGGCCTTTTCACGGGATTCATCCCAGATTATTCCTGGGGTGAAGCACAAGCCTTGACAAAATACCGCTTTCAGGACTTTTGCGATACAGCAGCCATCGTGAAGAACCGCAGAAACTTAGAGCTTAGCAGCAGCGAGCGCAGGCTGTATCAGACCATTTCCGGAGATTAAATGCAAGATTACATAGAAGTTGAATTCCGTAGTGGCCGAATGGGCTACTACCTGAACCCAAACAGCTTACTCATCGGCCCCGAAGACCTCATCGTCGTGGAAGTCGAACGAGGGGGAAGATATTGCCCAGATCGTGCACATGGCAGTCCCACGGGAAGACAACGATATTCTCAGCAATTCCCGTGTTTACAAGATACTGCGTCTGGCCGGCGATGCCGATATGGAAAAGCTGAAGAACATAGGTTTTGAGGAAGAAAAAGCTAGCAAGACCTTTAATGATACCCTGCTGCGCTATCCCTTTGAAATGAAGCTGATCGAAACAGTGTATCAGTTTGACGGCAACAAGCTCACCTTCTTCTTCACTGCCGATGGCAGAATCGATTTTAGAGTGTTTGTGCGGGAATTGGCCACGATCTTCAAGACCCGAATCGAGCTGCATCAGACCACCGGTCGGGATGAAGCCAAACGCCTTGGCGGTTTTGGCATGTGTGGCAATCAATACTGTTGCAGCAGCTTTCTCAAGCGCTTCAACCAGGTGACCATCAAAATGGCAAAGGATCAAAACCTTGCCGGGAATCTTTCCAAGATATCAGGTCCTTGCGGCAGACTGCTCTGCTGCCTTAATTTCGAGGAAGATTTCTATGTGGAAGAAGGCAGGGATTATCCCATCATCGGTACCTGCGTGAAATATCAGAACAAACGTGCCATGGTCTTTCGCATCGACGTCCTCGCCGGCAGGATATTCCTATCCGCTGACGACCAGAATATCATTGAGCTCAACCCCGAGGAATACAAGAAATTGCAGGTGCTGAGCGTGCCTGATATCGAGCCATGCAATTGAATATCTTTGCGCTGAGTTCCGCTGAAATCAAAAGCACGGTTTGCCCCGGCTTTCCCGCTTTCAGACATCGCCAATTGATGCACTGGCTCTACCAAAAGTATGTTTCTGATCCTCTACTGATGACGGATCTGCCTCAGGACTACAAAGCCTGGCTGGCTCAGAACTTCAGTTTTGCCCTCCCCCAGATCGACCAAAGCAAGATTGCGTCTGATGGCAGCACAAAGTACCGTTTACTCCTGGCCGACGGAGCCAAAATCGAAATGGTTTTTGATCCCGGATGGCGACAAAAAGCTCACTCTATGTGTCTCATCCCCAGGTGGGCTTGCGCCAGAGCTTGCAGTTTCTGTGCCACGGGTAGAATGAGGCTGAAACGAAACCTTGGAGACGCACGAGATCGTTGGCCAGATCATGCTTGCCGCATCCCTGAAACCGGAGCAAAGGCTCACCAATATCGTCTTTATGGGCATGGGTGAACCGCTGGATAACCTGCCTAATGTACTCAAAGCATTGGCCATTATCCAGGCTGAAGATGCCCTCGCCTTCAGCCCGCGTCGCACCACGATCTCCACCTGCGGGGTCATCCCCGGCATCACTGCTCTGGCTGAGAGCGGAGTGAGATGCAAGCTGGCTGTGTCCCTAAACTCAGCCATTGACTCCGTGCGTGATGAACTGATGCCGATCAATCGGCTTTACCCCCTCGCAGCGCTAAAGAATGCCATCACGTACTATCTGAGTAAGAGTAACTTCCGCGTCACTTTTGAATACATCCTGATCCCTGAAGTAAACATGAGCGCTACGGATATCAAAGCGCTGCGCAAGTTTGTGGGAGATCTATCCTGCAAAGTGAATTTCATCCCTTACAATCCGGTTCAATGGTTCCCCTATCGCAAGCCGGATGAAGCTGAGATAGAAGCTTTTATGGCTTCCGCTAAGAGCTTGAATCAAGCTATCACTCTGCGTCGTAGCCGCGGTGCCGAAGTGAGTGGAGCCTGCGGTCAATTAGCCGCAACCTAAAGGAGTTACAATGACAAGCATTCAAGAAATTGCCAGCAAGTATTTTCCCGGAACTGAGCCTTGCCGCTGTGGCGGAGCTCACAGTATCTGTCTGAACTGTGCCAAATGCCGGGCTGACGAACCCGATGAGCTCTACACTCCCGGTGACCCTATCGCCTCCATCATTGATGCCACTGTGCTCAAAGCCGATGCTACCGACGATGATATCAGAGCCCTGTGCGCCACTGCCAATGAGCATGATACAGCTTCCGTCTGCGTCAATTCTCACTTTGTCCCACTGGTCAAAAAGCTGCTCACCGACAGTGTGAAGAGCTGCACTGTGATCAATTTTCCCCTTGGCGCCAATAGCCGCAAAGCCGTAAAAAAAGAAGCAAAGGCCGTGATCGAAGCCGGTATTGACGAACTGGACATGGTGCAAAACATCGCAGCTCTGAGAAGCGGAGACTGGCAAATGGCACTAGAAACCATCAAAAGCGTAGCCATCCAATGCCTGGAAAACTCTGTGCTGCTCAAAGTGATCCTGGAGACCTGCTATTTATCGCGCGAACAAATCATCCTAAGCTGCCTTTTAGCCAAAAAAGCCGGAGCAAAGTTCGTCAAGACCTCCACCGGATTTGGCAGTGCTGGAGCTACAGCCGAAAACATAGCCTTGATGCGGGAAGTCGTGGGACCCAAGCTGGGCGTGAAAGCCAGCGGTGGAATCCGGGACAAGGCAAGTGCTCTCTCGATGATTGATGCCGGAGCAAACCGCATCGGAGCCAGCAGCGTCACAGCCCTGCTCTAAGGAATTCCCATGAAACTGATTGTAGCCGGATATAACATAGATAAGAGCCTGATCGATAGCCTGAATGCAGCTACTGCCACTCCTGAGGTGATCTCTGCTGCCTATGCCCGCATCTCGCGCAGTAAAAAGCAAGTGGATGAACTGCGCCGGGAAGCACTGGCCGAAGTGGATAAAGCCCGAAGCTCCAATACCAATATCATCTTCGAGATGGGACATCGCCTCGGTAGCTGAACACGCGGTGTTCAATCTGGACTTGATCGGCGTTTCCCGCTATCTCACAGAAACCATCCAGCGCAGTCGCCTGGTATCTTTCACCGAAAAATCGCAACGCTATGTGACCTTCGGCACAGATTACATTATTCCAACAGAACTTAACCGCAGACCCAAGCTGAAGAAAATGTATAAGGCTTATATGAAGTCTCTATTTGCCGAATACGAGACCTGCTGCAAGCTATTAACCGACTCATTATAAAAAAGACCCACAAATCATTAAAAGCCAAAGACATCGAATGCATGGCCAAAGAAGACGCCCGTTACATCCTACCTCTAGCCACGAAAACGCAGATGGGCATCACCATCAACGCGCGCAACATCGAAGCGCTCTTACGCAGATTGGCCATCTCCCCCATCGCGGAAGCGCTGGAGCTCAAAGATTTGCTCTATACCGAAGTCTCCAAGATCAGTCCCTCTTTGCTCCGCTACTTTGAACCTGATGGCTATACAGGCACAGTGAACCCTGATGCCGTGGGCTTTAGCGGATTTTTGCAACAGGAACTACCCTGGCTCGCAGCGCTTGATCTGGAAAACAAGGTCAATGTAATCTCCACACCCAAAAACGCTGATGACCGTATCCTGGCCACAGCCATCTACAGTCATGGTGAACTGGGTTGGAAGGACACTCTGGATACCACATACTCAATCCCCAAAATCGCCAAAGAACAGCTTTGGCGGCAGATGTTTAAAGGACTGAAAAGCTGGCACAAGCTGCCTCGCTGCTTTGAAGTGGCAGAATTTGAATTTGAAATCAGTATGAGCGAATGCTGCTGGGCACAATTTAAACGCCATCGCCAATGCACTCTGATCAAAAAAAGCCGGAAGTCCCGGGATTGCCGTGCTACCAACCGCCATCCGCGCTATCGGACGCGAGCAGATCTGGGAAGAACTGATGCGAGATGGCATCGCGCTCGCGGATAGTGTCCCATCCTCAGTGCAGCATCTGCGGGGTTATCTATCCTTAAATGCCACTCCCTGTAAAAGTATATGCTAAAATGAACCTTCGCGAGATCTATCATTTTGTCAGGCTTCGGAGCGATGCTCACGCTCAATGGGAGATCCGTGAAATCTCGGACGCGATCGCCGGGATTGCCAGAAAAAACGCTCCTAATGCAGCCCGAATGCTCTGCGGCAAAAGCGAATTTAAGCAAATCAGTTGACACAAAGAGCATGCTAAAATCTCTTGAACACAATTCCTGCGTCCCTGTAGCTCAGCTGGATAGAGTGGCACCCTCCGAAGGTGAAGGTCAGGCGTTCGAATCGCCTCAGGGACGCCATCATTTATGGCAAACAACGTAATCCTCACCCTTGAAGACGTATCTCTGTCCTATGGTGACAGGCCAATCATCGAAGCCGCAAGTTTCGGGATTCATGCCGGAGACAAACTCGGTGTACTGGGCGTAAATGGCAGCGGAAAAACCACTCTGTTGAAGATCCTTTCCGCCACTCTGGCCCCAAATTCCGGAACTGTTACCACCCCGTAAAGACCTCAAGATTGGCTATCTGGAGCAGGATCCCCCCCTATGGCACCGATAGCACTGTGATGCAGCATGTCCTACCCGATGATCCCAAACTCCAGAAAGCAGATCATGTTTACAAAGCACTGCTCACCAAACTTGGCATTGACAGCTATGATAAACCCATGCGCCTGCTGTCCGGAGGCCAACGCCGCAAGGCAGATATCGCCAAGGTTCTGGCTACAGAGCCCGAACTGCTGGTGATGGACGAGCCTACCAACCATCTGGATCTTGATACCATCGAATGGCTGCAGGAATATCTGATCTCGCTCAAAATCGCGCTCATCTTCGTCACGCACGACCGTTATTTTCTGGATGCCATCTGTAACCGCATCATGGAGATCGAACGTGCAATATCTACTTTTACGAAGGTAATTACAGCGACTACGTGAAAGGCAAACTGATCCGTCAACAGGATTCCGCGCGCAAGGAAACCCGCCGTCAGGCCCAGCTTAGCAAGGAACTCGCCTGGCTGGCCAGAGGAGCCAAAGCCCGTGCCACCAAGCCCAAACATCATGTGGACAGAGTGAAAGAGCTGATCAGCAAAAGCTACCTCATCGAACATCAGGATCTGGATATCTCCTTTCAGACCGATCGCCTGGGACGCACCATCCTGGAGCTTCACAAGATCAGCAAGGCCTATGACCGCGGCCCTCTTTTTGAGGATATGGATCACAATTTTCAGCCCCTGGAGCGCATCGGCATCCTAGGCCCCAACGGTTGCGGCAAGACCACTCTGCTCCGCATGCTGGTGGGCGAAGAAAGTCCGGATCGGGGCAGCATCAAGCTGGGACTCAATACTCACATCGCTTACTACAAGCAAGATGAGGATTCATTTGATCCCAAGCTCAGCGTCTATGAATACATAGCACAATATGCCGAAACCATCCGCACCGCTGATGGCAGCAAGGTGAGCGCTACCGAGATGCTGAATCGCTTCCTCTTCGATGGCAAGATGCAGCAGATGAAGCTCTCCGCTCTCTCCGGAGGAGAACGGAAACGGCTCTATCTGCTCAAATCCCTGATGTTTGGCGCAAACTTCATCATCCTGGACGAACCCACCAACGATCTGGATATCCGCACCCTGGAGATCCTGGAAGACTACCTCGATGCCTTCAAAGGCTGCCTGTTGGTAGTCTCCCACGATCGCTTCTTCCTCGATCGCTGCGTGGATTATCTCTTTATCCACGAAAATGGCCGCTTCCGCAAGTTCGCTGGTAACTACTCAGACTACCTTTTAGTCAAACGCTATGAGAAAGAAGAGCGCGAAGAAAAAGCTGCGCCTGTGATCATGCGACCCAAACGCGATAACAAAGGCCTATCCTACAACGAACAGCGCGAGTTTGCGCAGATCGAAGAGCGCATCGAAAAGCTGGAGAGTGAGCTGGCAGAGCTCGAAGACTGCCTGGCCACACCCGATCTCAAAGTGCAGGAATACAGCGCTCTGGCTACGGAGATTCAAGCTCTGAATGATGAGCATGAGCAGCTATTTGCGCGCTGGGTGGAGCTTAGTGATAAAGCAGCGCAGTAGGTGGCTGATTAAGTTGTAGAGTTTTAGGGTTTTAGGGTTTTAGGGTTTTCAAGTTTTCAGGTTTTCACGCATATCACGGGAGTCATGCTATTGAGATATGGTCATGATACGGTCATGATACGGTGATTTTCATGAGCGTATCATGACCGTATCATGACCGTATCTAAGTAAGGGCTGACCATCCTTGGAGTTACAAGACACATAGGATTCGACACGTCTGTTCCACCCCAAGACTTCGCTTCGCTCCGCCTTGGTGACCCCGGTTGTGTCGGCAGAACGATTTCCGTAAATGTAAGCTATTCCGTCGCTTCTGCAGGCGAGACGTCTGCAATCCTATCCCTCCGCTTTCATGGTCGGTGGCGAAAGTTGGCTTTCTGTTACATTGTAGGTGATATCATCAGCTTCGATCCGGGATTGGGAGATAAGCGAACTTGGTCTGGCATCAAAGCATTGGGATAGCAATACAAACCGAGGGGGCTTGCAGCTTGCAAACGTCAGGATGACGTTTCTACAATTCATCGTCAGGATGACGTTTTTGCAGTGCAAAAGCGGGCACCCGATGGGATGCCCGCATGATGTTACAAAACAATGTGTATCAGATATGTAGTTCCAGTGCTTTCAGCAGTTCTTTTTGCACTTCGGGACGTTCTTTCAGATCGCTTTCGGCAAGGTAGTTTTGCGTTGATTAAAGCGATCGGCCAGCAGCTTGAGATATTCTTCCTTGTTGCCACGCTTCGCGGGATGATAGGTGTCATAATACCCTGGCAGAATCTTTTCGATGGATTCCCTGGTGGGGATCATCGCTCCGGGCAATGCGTCCCAATCTTCCCATTCGATCTGATCAGTAAGAATGGCAGTTTGCAGAGTAAGTGAGCTTTGCAGTGGGATAGCTTCCAGTTTGCTGTCGCTTTCTTTCCAGTAGCCACGGGAATTGAAGCAATAGAAATCCGCGCCGTTTTCAGCCACGTGCAGGAAAGCTTCCACATCACGATAGAGTTCATAGACACGGAAGGGATTGGCAAAAGGCTCGAAGACAAGTTTGTTTAATTCATCCTCAGTCACGTTCTCGGCCCGGTTGCGTTGGGTCATGAGGGCAGCACCCATGGCGATGGCGAGGTGTTTGTCCTTCAGTTTCAGAGCCGGAGGCAGAACGCTGTCTTTCATCAGCCAGACCAGAGCTTTGGGAAAAGCGCAACGGTTGACGTAGGCACCCAAAAGGCCTCTGTCCAATAGAGCCCGGCCATTTTGATTGCGGAGATCCTGGCCAACGGGGACGCGTTTACCGCCAATGTTTAGCACGGCATGATTCATCAGAGCCAGAGCATAGTTTCCAATCCGGATGATCAATGGGTCGGCTATCGGTTTTGTCAAACAGAGTGGGTTCCCAACAGCGGCAACACTTGTTTTCCAGATCAATCTGGAAGGCGTCGTCGTGCAGCACCACTTTGGAAAATCCTTTGGGCAAGGTTCCGCCATTATCATGCGAATTGGTATGGCTGGATTTACCGGTTCCGGACAGGCCATAGAAGGCGATGGAGCGTTTGCCAAACTTGTGGTACTTGGAGTCTTCGCAGGTGCCAAAATCGATCTCTTTGATGCCACCATGACAGGCTGCCATCCCGATCCTGATCCCGGAAGTCCAGGCCAGAGTGAGAGTGCCTTTTTTGCGTTCGCCAAAATAGCGCATGCCCAAGTTTACGATCACGTTGTGCTTTTTCGTCCACCAAGGCCAGTTGCGGAGCGCCCACATTGTTGTAAAAATCATCGTTACAAGTCCATTCATTGAAGCCGATCAATATGATATCCTGGATGGGAAGCTTGGGGCTGGCTTCATAAGTATCTTGCACAGACTCATAGGGCGCGAAGTTGAGCAACCAGTTATAAAGGTTTGCCACGTCACTCTCTGTGGTGATAAAGGTTGCTTTGATCATCAGATCAGAATCCATGCCCAATACAGCTTCAGCCTTGATCAGCGGGTAGTGCTGCATTTGCCACACTGCCTCACGGAAGTCGTTTTCCAGCTTGTTTTTGCGGCTGGGATCCAGGCGGTGATAAAACCTACGGGCTTTGGCGGTGCGGCCGATGATGTTGCCGTGGCAATCGTTGATCACTTTAGCATCGGCAGGAAGGTTGTGCAGCTTCACAAAGTCCGGGCACATGGGTAGATCTGTGATGGTAACTCCCGGCTGATTCTTTGCCATTTCATAAGCTTCACGGATATCAACTTTGCGCACCAGGTGATTGTTCATCAATGTCTCGGCAATTGCGCGGATCGGAGACATATCCTTGAGATTGCTGTAATACTCAGCACTGCTCTTGCTTGCCATTATTCCTCCATCTATGGCTAGATTTTTTCTGTTAGGTCAGAGATGGCTGCTATAAAACTGCCTTGTTTTGTCAAGGCTTGTTTTAGATAATCCCCAATCTCTTGCCGATAGTGCGGAATTTGTCCAAAGCCATATCGAGCTGATCGCGGGTATGCGTAGCCATAAAGGAAGTGCGGATCAAGCATCCGTTTGGCGGTACCGCTGGAGGAATCACGGGGTTGATAAAGACCCCTTCTTCGCCCAATTGAGCCCACATCTTGAAGGCATGCATCATATCTCCCACATGTAGAGGAATCACCGGGGTACAGCTGGTACCGGTGTCATAACCCATCGCTTTGAATTCACTCATCATATAGTGGGTGTTTTCCCAAAGCTTGGCGATGCGTTCCGGCTCTTCTTCCATGATCTTGATCGCGGCAAGCACACTGGCTGTGGAAGCAGGAGGCAAGGACGCGCTGAAGATCAGAGCGCGGGATTTGTGCTTCAAATAGTGAATCAAAGCTTCATCCGCGGCAATAAAGCCACCCACCGAGGCCAGGGATTTACTAAAGGTGCCCATGATGAAGTCTGCCTTGTGCGTGAGCCCAAAATGCGCTGCAGCACCGGCTCCTTTGTCGCCCAAAACGCCCAATGAATGCGCTTCATCCACCATCAGGTTCGCGCCATACTTATCTGCCAATCTGGAGATTTCCGGAAGATCGGCAATATCACCTTCCATAGAAAAGATACCATCCACCGCGATCAAGGCGGCTTTGCCCTCGATCTTCTGCAAAGTGCGTTCCAGAGATGCCATATCATTGTGATTGTAACGCAACATAGTGCCATCCGAAAGCTTGCAGCCGTCGATGATGGAGGCGTGATCATATTTATCGGTAACGATGTATTCGTTTTTGTTCACGATGGCGGATATGCAACCCACATTGGCCTGATATCCCGTGGGATAAGCCAAAGCAGCTTCTTTGCCCACCAAGCGTGCCAATTCCCGCTCCAGTTCCAGATGAATATCCAGCGTGCCATTCAAAAAGCGTGATCCGGCACAACCGCTGCCATACTTTTCCATAGCTTTGATGCCGGCTTCCTTCACTTTGGGATGCGTGGTGAGCCCCAAATAGCTGTTGGAACCCATCATCAGCATCTTTTTACCATTGCAAATAACCTCAGTATCCTGTTCCGAACTGATCTCCCGAAAATATGGATAATAGCCCAAAGCCATGGCTTTGCGCGCTTCTGTGAAATTGTAGCATTTGTCCAATATGCTCATTATCGCCTCTTTATATTATTCTAAACTCTTTCAGATTTGTGTAGAGAACCACTACCAATTGATAGATCAGAAACACCAGGGGAACTGAGATCAGCATCCACAAAATCCCGCCATACCAGCCACCGGCCAGAACAGTGAGCAAAACCCACAACGGATGCATATCTATCGTAGTGCCAACCACTACCGGGTACACGATGTTATTATCGATTACCTGAACAATGTACATCGCCAGAGCAGCATAGACCATGGAAATAAATGGCCCGCCTTCAAAGAAAACCGTGAATACGGCCAGGGCCCCACCAAAGAAGGGCCCAAAATAGGGAATGATATTGGCCACGCCGGCTGTGATCCCGATCAAGACGGGATTGCTCACTCCCACGATGCTGAGCGCCACCGAAGCCATGATGCCCACGGCTATCACCTCCAATAGCATGGCCCGCAGATAGTGCCCACCGTGTGATCAATTTTGTTCATCAGGATGATGCCCAATTCAAAGTAACGGTTTGATGCCATGCCCAAAAAGGCTTTGCGGATCTTGTACCAATCCTTCAAAAGGAAAAAGCTGATCAAAGGAATGGTGAAGATGAAGGACACCGCGCCGATGATGGAAGGATAGTTATCCAGCAAAAACTTGGGCAGACCCACCAGGAAATCTGTGGCATTGTCCAGGATGGAGAGCATTTGAGCGCTCACGTTCAGACCCGGGACATTGGCATCCAGCTGTTGGGCATATTCATAAATTCCATGAATGAAGGGCACCCCCAAGATAGTCTCGGCATCAAAGCCACCCTCGTGGCTGAGTAAGGCAAAGAGATTGTTGCCCTGCGCGATGAGATCGGGGATATAACGGCTGGTAAACCAGGCGATCAGACCAGCTACTGAAAGATACAGGAGCAGCACGCCCATCCAGCGCGGAATACGTTTGCGCTCCAAAAAGCTGACTGCCGGATTCAGGATATAGCTGAAGATCACGGAGGCAATCAGATAGCTGAAAATCCAACGGTAAAAGATGAGCCCGGCTATGAGCACGATGGCCATCAATATATAAAACCCGAGCTTCGACCAGTTCATCCTATTTACCGGAATCTTGGATAGTCAAGGCGTCTTTGGTGATCTCTTTACAGGTAGCTTTGAGAATCTTGAGCCCCATCCTGGGTCTGCTCTCGATGAGATCCCAAAAATCACCGGTGGCGATGGCCAGAGCTGATACATCACTGTGGGCAGAGGCTGTGCTTTGCCGCCTGGCTCCGCAGAACATATCCCACATACCCAGAACCTGATTGATCCCGATCGTATGGCTGCGATCAGCAGTATCCGGATTTGTCAGCAGCACATCACCTTGCTCAATGAAATAGATCACTTCCATGGGGTAACCGGCTTCAAACAGCACTTCACCCTCTTTGAAACTGCGCTGATGCACGATGCTATGTAAAAGATACAGCTCGAAGCTGCTTAAATCCTTGAAAATGCTAAAGCGTCGATACCGAATATAAGCTTCCGGTTTGTTGATTTGGCTCAACAGCCAATCATAAAGGGCTTTCATGCTCTACACCTCACTTCGCGTGCACCAAGGGCACGAAGGCACAGGGAACATCCTGCTCAATCATTATTTCGCCATTCACTCTGCGCACTATGTTCAGGGTTTGCGCCGTAGTGCTGCCCACGGGAATCGCCATTATCCCTCCTTCTGCGAGCTGCGCGCATAGCTTTGGGGGAATACCGTCAGCCCCCGCGGATACGATGATCTTGTCAAATTCCTTGTAGGGCGGATAGGCCTTTTCCCAGCCCTGCCAACCGTCACCGATGCGAAAAGTGGATATTGCGCAGACCCGCTGCTTTTGAGCACCTTTTGCGCGCCCAAAGAAAGATTGTCCAAAAAGCTCCACCCGTGCACACTTCATCCACCATGGAGGCCAAAAGCGCGGTTTGATATCCGCTACCGGTTCCGATCTCCAAGACCCTGTCGCTTTGCTTAAGCTGAAGATGGCTCAGCATCAAAGCTATCATCGTGGGTTGAGAAATGGTCTGCTCACTCTTGATCGGCAAAGGTTGATTGCGATAGGCGTATTCTCGATACTCGGGCAACACATAATCCTCTCTGGGTATCGCGGTAAAAGCTTTGAGCACGGTTTCATCCTTGATTCCGCGTTTGCGCAGTTCTTCCACCAGCAGCCGGCGTTGATCCTCGTATCGCATATCTGCTCAGGTCTCCAATAAGTGGTTTTCTTCCAGCCAGGACAGCACGCCCGGGAAGGCATTACCCTTGCTGAGCTCAAAGCCCAATGGAGTAATCGAGACATAACCTTCGCTTATGGCTTCGGAATCTGTCCCTGCTTCAAAATCCCACTGCGGCAAATCACCGCCAATGCGG
Source organism: Candidatus Cloacimonadota bacterium (assembly GCA_021206555.1). Lineage (GTDB taxonomy): Bacteria > Cloacimonadota > Cloacimonadia > Cloacimonadales > Cloacimonadaceae > UBA5456. Next base: position 39,993 of record JAJOKA010000179.1, read on the forward strand.
TAAGAAAAGCTATCTTCTTGCTCTTCGATCATGGTGATAAAATTGTAATATTTGCGATGGCCCGTACGGGTCAGACGCACGCCTTTCACATCCTCAAACGGGATATTGGGGAAATTGATGTTCAACACTTCATGCGGCTTGGCCAATTGATCGATCCCGCACTCCAGGAGTTTGATGAACCAGCGGGTACCGGTCTCAAAGACTTGATCCTTGTAGGCATTAATGGAGAGCGCGATGGCTTTGAGGCCAAATAGCGAGGCTTCCACAGCGGCGGCAACCGTGCCCGAATAAAGCACGTCCTCACCCATGTTTTGCCCGGCATTGATCCCGGAAACCACCAGATCAATGGGCTCTTTCACGATCTTCTGCAAGGCGATCACCACGCAATCAACAGGGGTGCCACTGATTGCCCATTCGTTTTCCGCTATATCGCCGGGCATGGATGTCTTTGCGTAATGTTATGGAATGCGATGCCGCGCTGCGTTCACTATCCGGAGCCACCAGGATGGTCTCATGACCTGCGTTCTGCAAAGCTGCCTGAAGCTTTCGTAAGCCCTGCGCGTTGATGCCGTCGTCGTTTACCAAAAGTATTTTCAAAATCTATCTCCTAAAATATCAGATTCGGGTAGCGTAAAAGAATCAAAGTAACCAAAGCTACCACAATCACTATCAAGATCATCAACCAATGCTCACGGAAGAAGCTTCGCCAATGACGCCGCTTACGCCTTTTCTTGGATATATATGAGTTTTTTTGGCTTCAAAAGTTTCTTCAATGAAAGCCCCGTTCCTCCGGCTGAACCTCGCATGGTCATTTGGGCCGGAGTCAACCATTTCACCTGACCTTTCTCATTGAGATAGGGGCGGTATCCCAAGCTTAAATAGTGCTCCAAACGAGCCTTGCTATAACCCTCAACCTCTTGTGGATCAAGCTCTTTGACAATCTTCGTTTTGTGTTTACTCATCAATACTACCTTTGGAGTTAATCTTCAAAATAAGGCAGCCAATCTGTCAAGCGGAATTTCTCCTGCCTTATGATTTATGTCACTGAAACCTGAAACCTGAAACCTGAAACCTGAAACCTGAAACCTGGAACCTTATGCGGTCTTACGCCTTTGGCGAGTCTCCCGGATAGTTCCTGAACCCGGCTCAGGAAGATCTCAGGAGACTGGCAAGGGGCGGAAAAGCCAGATGAGAGCTCCTATGGAGCCTTTATGACCGCAGAGTACCATCGGTACGGTATTTTACATGAAAACCAGAGGATTCGACACGTCTCGTGTCGAGCGAGGCAGCAGGCCGAGAAAAGAAAGCAGCTTCGCTGCTTGTGCAGACGAGGACGTCTGCAATCCTCACCCGGTTTTCATTCACTGTGGTGAAAGCCCTTTCATTGGGGTTCAGATAGCCCAAGTACACTACCATGCCAATTTGAGTCCTGTAGGGACGGCATCTACGAATCACTTGAGCCACCCCTGGCCAATACTCATGCATCCCTTATGCCGTTCCTACGGAACTCAATCCTATATATTGTATGCAATTACCTATCTTAAATGTCGTCCCGATGGGACTTCATAGAGGTTTTGACACCGCCACAGCGGGTGCTGTCCAAACCTGCAAGGTGGTTTTGGCGGAGTAACTTTCAGGCCATGCCAGGCTCTGTTTCATCTTATGTTTCCCTTTTCTTATGAGGTGATCATAAGGTGATGTGGAGCAAATTCAGAGCCGCTCATCGGTCTTGCCACGGTAAAACATCATCTGGTAGCAGACCCCGGAAAGAAAATCTCCGCTTGCTTTGTTGAAATATATCAATGGCCAGGACAGCCCCTTTACCGCTCAGTTAAAAAGGGGCTGTGATATACAGAGTGGACAAACTTCCACAAGACAAAGCCCCTGCTGACAAAATCTCTACTTTTTTTGCTTGACGAGTTGGTGACTATCGAACACAATAGGACTTGGAAGTTAAATTCATATAAGTTCGTAGAATTACTGAGGTTTTTTGATAGTCTATTGTTTTTGGATGTTCAGCGCCAGCATGGCGTTTTTACCAGGAGCGAAACCTTCTTCGCTCAATGACAGTACGTCCCAAAATCGGTACCATGCGTCTATCCCCAAATCCTCTTTACTCTCCACATTCTCCATAAACCACAGATTATACATAGATAATGGATTGATAAGTTACAGGAGGATCCAATGAAGATTGGAACTAGTTCATTGCTGAGCTTTATATTAGCCGGCATCTTGGCTTTAGGTACTTTTTCTTTCGCGTTGGGCACAGTTCAGTTGGGGGTTCTGGCACTCCGGCATCTCCATACCAAGTGGCAAATGTAAATCAGCTGAATAGTATTCGAAATCATCTTTCTGCTCATTTCATCCAGATCGCGGATCTCGATCTGGACATTGCTCCCTACAATCAAGGGACGGGATGGCAGGCCATCGGCAGTGGTAGTAATCCCTTCACCGGCAGCTTTGACGGAGCAGGCTTCAGCATCGGGAGTTTATACATCAACAATCCCACGGCTGACTATCAGGCTCTTTTTGGCTATACCCGTAATGCGAGCATACAAGGCATCACCTTAGATGATGTGATGGTAAACGGGAAAGACTATTGCGCGGCATTAGTGGCCTCTGCTGAGAACAGCCAAATCACGGAATGCCATGTGAGCGGAAGCATCAATGGAGCTGCAAATAGCGGTGGTTTGGTGGGCTCGCTGGAAATGATGAGTTCACTAAGCAATTCCAGCGCGGAAATCAACCTTAGCGGTACCAACGCCATAGGTGGACTTTGCGGATATCTCAAAGGTTCTTCGCTGGTATCAGGATCAGTGGCACGAGGTGCGGTATCCGGAGGCACTGCTGCCGGTGGCCTTGTGGGTATATTGGCAGATTCTGAAATCTCGGATTGCTATAGCCGGGCAGCAGTTTCCGGCACTCGCTACATCGGTGGACTTTTGGGCATCAACGATCTTGATGGCCAGGTAAACCGCTGCTACAGCACGGGATTGGTCAGTGGCAATCAGAACACAGGTGGGCTCATCGGACGCAGCATTTTAGCTCATACCACGGACAGCTATTGGGACACGCAGACTTCAGGCCAAGCGAGCTCTGCGGGTGGAGAAGCTCGTAATACAGAGCAAATGCTCCCCCCATATGAGGGCAATACCTACGCTGCCTGGGATTTTGCCTCGATTTGGAACGCGCATCCCACTTATAACGATGGCTATCCCTATCTGGAATGGGAATATGTTGTTCCTACGGCAGTGGCTTTGTTGGTCTATAACAAAAACAACCTCAACGCTTACGACACAGGCTTCATCAATGTGCTCAATACCATTACCACAGATTATGAGATGATCGATATTGCCGAGATCAGCTCCGGACAGAAGAACCTAAGCACATACAGAGTAGTGATCTCAAACTTCATGGGTTTTGGCACCACAGCTGCAACAGCTTTTAACAGTATCGCTGCTCAATTAGAAACAGCTACTCAGGCCGGAACAGAATTTATCGTGGGTTCGGAAAGTGTGGCTATTCCTGTGGTCTTGGGCTTGGCCAATGGTACTATGAATGGAAATTGGGGTCCTGCGCTGAACGATACTCGGGCTATCAGCAATATCGCTCATATTGATGCTATCAGTCAAGGTGTAAATCCCATACCTAACTATCAATCATATCTTGGCCAAAATGGCAATATGCTGGCTAACTATTTCGGGGCTGGAGTTTTCTGGAAAGTGATGACCAGCTTTTACGGCAACTTCTATACTCAGTCTTCTTATAACTCATTCCCCATATTCAGGTTAACACCTTATGGAGTAGCTTTAACGTAACTGGCTATCAATATCCTGACGGCCCATGAGTATCAGTAAACACTCCCGCATCTGAATCTTAAACTTTCTGGACTCAGAATAACGACACTCGTTTTACGCGGCTGGATCGGGCCTGAAGGCATCCAAATTCTCAGACAATGCCATCTCGCACTATCTGGCTACGGATTACGTGGAGACTCCTCCTT
>JAJOKA010000031.1 GCA_021206555.1 Candidatus Cloacimonadota bacterium
TATGTTCCACACTGCGCAACAGAGGACTGAGGAAAAGTATCTGCAAGGCAAGCAGAATGATAAGGGGCCACAGATAAGTGCGTAAGAATAGCATAAGGTCTCCCAAAAGATAAAAGCCTTGCACCTTTGGTGGCTGCCGCGCAAGGCGTTATGGCAATATCGAGGCTTGCAGCCGGAGCCTGTGATCGAATCAGAACCTTTGGCTGATCAAGAGCCGCCAGGTAGTGGTATTATAGTCTTTATCGGATATGTCCTTATTGCTGTGACCCTTCAGTGACAGATCAGTGCTGATGCTCAGGTTTCGCAGGGGATAAGCTTGCAGGCCAAGGGCGGTTTGGGTGTATGATTGTTCGTCCTGATCTCCTCCCAGGGATGTGGCAGAGAACGAAAGATAGGGCTTCAGCATTTCTGCCAGGAAGGAGTATTCTGCGCGCAGATAGATCCTGCTGTTCGTATAGTCCTGCTCCAACTGATTATCGGTGTTTTTACCGCTTGAATAGGCAAAATAGGTCTTGAGCGGAACAGGCAGAAAAACGGTTGGTCATGCTAAAAGACAGGCCACTATTCTTGTTATCACTCACGATCTCAAGGGCACGCGAATCAATGCTGCCAGACTCACGGCTGTCATCCCCGCTGCGATAGCTAAGATCAATCTGGGTGGGCACATGAGGAATCTGGATGAAGTTGTAGCCAATACCAAAACTCATCATGCTTGAGCTACCGGAATAGGGTAGGAAGGCGTCAGATTCGATGTCCGTGTTTTCCGAGTTCTCTGAGGAGTTATTATAGTATGTAGCCTTGAGGTATGGCAGATGCGGATAGCGCAGGATGGCGTTGGCCTGGATGTTGCGATATTTATTGGTATCGGTCTGATGCCCCATCAGGTTATCTTCGGTTTGGCTAAAAGATCCGCTGAGATAGAGGATACGACCAATGGCAATATGATCTGTGATGGTAAATACCCTGGAGTCATTCATCTGATAGAAGCTACCGAAAGAATTGAAGGCAGGCCTGTCTGTTGATACTCAAGTGTGATCATATTGTTCATGATATAGCTGCGGATAAAGGCTTTCCAGGCCAGGTTTGCCTCAGTAAGCCCAAAGGGTTCCAAGTTTTTATTGATCACAAACAGGTCGGCCAGATCCGAGGGTGATAGATCAAGATTGATGCCATAATCACTCAGTTCTTCGTCACTGATCACTCCGGTAAGAGTGTTTGTATTCAGCATACTTGCTGCCAGTTCCACTCCCATCATCACATGCTGATCGGGCACATTGAGCTTCACATCCACGGCCATAACCGCGTTGTCTCTGGCCTTTGTGCTATATTGTTCGTCGCCGTTGGCATCGATGTAACGATAATAATCGGGGTCCAGCGAGCTGATGATATCCCGATGGCGAGAGCCGGAAAAGCCCAAAGTGAAGCCATCTTCCATGCCAATCGCGATGCGGGCTCCAATGGCTTCCTGCTTGAAAGTGCCGCTATTATATGGCATGGTAAGTTCCGCATTTCCCTCAACTGTGGTCTTGCGTACAGCTTCACCATGCGCCCAGGTCAGACGCAGATATTTGGAATCAAACTTCGAATAAAGCCCACGAATGTTCTTGCCGTTTAGGGTATATTCGGATAGCTCAGGGCTGTAATCGCCGAAAAAGAGATCAAGATAAGGGATCTGCACTCCGAAGGTATAGCGGTTTACCGGCTGTTTATTGCTCTCTTCCAGGCTTGAGATGTAGAGCCTGGTGGACAGATCGAGAATGCCGTAACTGGCATAGATATCTGCCCAGGTGGCAAAATCGCTAAGGGTATTGCCAAAGGAGATATCTGAATCCGTGCTGGAATAGGAGTTGGCGGAGAGATTCACCGAGCCACGATAGGTAAATGGCAGTTCCAGCTTTGCTTTTCCGGGATTGATCTGAGTGATCCAGGTCTCGGAATAGAGCTCCCGGCCATTGGCAACAGCGGTCACCAGAGCCTTTTTGATGCCGGGACGGGGTTTGGCTTCACGATATAAAAGGGTAGAGCCGCTGATCTGGGTAAGCTCCGTAACATCCCGGTCGGACACGAAGACTTTGAGCGTAGCGGGATCAAGCTCGTCCGCGATAGCCAGAAAACTGACCACCAGAAGATAATCCTCGTCATTGGTGATGCTGCTTTCTTCGTTCAGGCGCACAAAGGCATCGCTTTTAGTACCTTGTGTAGCCTTCGGAGCTATCACATAGGCTTCACTCAGCGAAGTCTCTGCCGGCAGATACTCCTTTTTACCATCAAGCAGTTCAAACTCAAATCGATACTCCACTTCCGAAGTGCTGTAAGCATTGCGAGGGATAATGCCCAGCCAATAGCCGGGGTTTTCTTCACGCATGCTGCTATCCAGCCATTTGCTTTCTCCGGCAGCGCGATACTGCAAGGTTACTGCTTTCAGAGTATTCGCGCCTTGGGTGATCTCAACGCGAAGCTCCAGATCCAGACCCGGTAAGTATGAAGTGGGCATCACATGGATGGCATTCACGGCAGCAAGCAATGAAACGCAGAGGGTAGCGAGCAAAATCAATATAATCTGTTTCATGCTGATGCTCCTTTAGTAGGTAATCTCAATATACTTGAGCTTGCCGGATTCGTCCAAAACGGGAATGCGGATGGTGGTGGGGAGGCTTTCACGCATTGCTTCCAGTTCTTCCTGCTCGGCCAGACTGAGGTCTTCCGGATTGCTATCTCTGAGATGGATATCGCCTAAGGCACTGATCATGGCAGTTTTACCTTTGCCAACATTGGCTACCTCATCCGAAGCCAGGACCCGCACTTCGATCTCGCCTTCACTGACGATAAACATCGTGGCTCCGCCTTCTTCCACCCGGGTAAGGAACTCCGTGCCCTTCACCGAGGCCACAGTGGTGGGAGTGTTTACCCGAAACAGACCGCTGCTGGACTTCACGTTGGTGAGCACACTACCTTGCCTGACGGTAACTGATTTGCTCAGGTTATTTCCGTCCTTGCTGCCATTGATCGTGGCCACGCTATTGGCAAACATCTTTACGGTTGAGCTGGCATCCACATATTTATAAGCAGCAAAGCTCTCTGCTCCGGTGCGCAGGACATCATTGTTCATCAGAAGTTCACCCTTTTTTAAACTTGATCTGGTCTGTCACTCGATTCAGGCTCACTTTGCCTTTGTGAGCCATGAGTGTGGCAATGGCATTGGCTTGCAAGACAGATAGCACGAGGACTAACAACAGGGACAATAAAATATACTTTTTCATGTTAAACTCCTTAGTCCTTGATCTCTACCTGGAAGTCTTTTCCAGCCAGGCTTTCGATGATATCCAAAGCTTCCTGTCCCCGGTAGCTGCGTCCATCCAGGAACACCTCTCCGGTGGGCATATAACCTTGCAGAAGAAGGTTTAGAATGAGGTCGTTTTGCAATTGGCTGAGAATACCGTAGATTTCTCCGGCTATGAGCTGGCTTTGGCTATCTTCCACATACTGAAACACATGCCAGGAGCTGGCCAAACGCTTTGCCGGGCCGCTGTAGCGCGTATCAGGCAGCACCGGACTCATGCCATCATGCAAGGGAGAATATACCTGCCAGGCGTAGTAGCAACCGTCGTTGAAGGGGATATATTCAGAGAATCCGCTCTCTACGCTCCCAATGCCATCGCGGAAGCTGTCATAGACCACCGCACCCCGGCTTTCCACGGTATTGGATTCCGGGATCTCGTTGGGAGCAAATTCCTTGATGATGAGATACTGATCGTTAAAGCTCGTTGCCACCGCGTTCCAGAAGAATGAAACCGGCAAACCGGAGATTTGTGGAGGCATGGTGTTGATTCTGCTGCCGGGACTGCTGAGATAGATGGCTCCCGCATTGCGAATGACCAGGGTAAAGACATCGCTATCTTCCCACATAGTAGTTCCCTGGGCTTTGATGGACACGTGCAACTCCAGATTTCCATCGGGAAAGTAACCGGCCATCAGGGCTTCTTTTAAAGTGGGATAGGCCTTTACCGCTTCCATCAAGTCAATACTGGTTTGCGATTGCAGATATAATCCGCTTTCGTTGGATACTAAATCCCGATTGCTAAGGTTCAGCGGATTACCTTCCGGAATGGCATGGATGCTGCCATAAAGAGCCTCACCCTCGCCCACGATAACCGCGTTGTTCCATTTGATCTGCACTTGCAAATCAAAGCGTTGCGCTGCCCCAAATTTGTTCACCCTGAGACTGGTGAGCAAAGGCTGGGTTTGGGGATTAAGCGGATCAATATCAAAGGTGCTGAAATGGTTCACCATCAGCCGTTTCGGCATGAAGTCCACGGTGAAACCTTGTGCCGCAAGCATGGCACTGAACAGCAGAATAATCATGAGAAGATGAAAACGCTTCATGTTTCCTCCACATTGGGTTTTCGTGATAGTTTTATGATCTGTTGCAAGAGCTCCGGGAAACTCATTCCCGCTGCTCTGGCTGCCATGGGTGTAAGGCTCAAAGATGTCATCCCCGGCAACGTGTTAACTTCCAAAAAGTAAGGTCTATTGGCTCTTAAGCGAAAATCCACTCTGCCATACACCGTGCAGCCCAAAGCAAAGAAGGCACGTTCGGCATACAGCTGACAGAGCTGAAAAGTGGCCTCATCGATCGGGGCTGGGGCTAGATACTCGGTCTTGCCCTTAGTGTATTTGTTGTGATAATCATACCATCCGTCGTGGGGTCTGATCTCCACCACCGGTAAGGCTTTGCCATCCAGGATGCTCACCGTGAGTTCACGTCCCTCAATGTATTCTTCCAAGAGCACGCTGCTGCAATATCGGAAGGCATCTTCCACTGCGGGTTTCAGCGCGGAAAGTTCGTGAACGATGGTGATCCCCACTGAACTGCCGGCATCATTGGGCTTCACGATCAGCGGTAAGCCCAGCGTGTCGGTGAAGGTCGAATAATCCTGAGGATCATTGTAATCCTCCAAAAGATTAGCTCTAAGCAAGATGTGTTTTGCCAAAGGGATACCTTCTGCTCCCACCACCAGCTTCGCTATGTATTTATCCATAGCTATTGTGGATGCCTTGGAGCCCGATCCGGTGAAGGGTATATGAGCCAGTTCCAATGCTGCTGCAAGTTGACCGTTTTCTCCGCTTCCGCCATGCAGAGCGTTAAACACCATTGATGGTTTTAACTCTCGGATGGCCTGGATCAGCAGAGCCAGATCCGGGTAATCTCCGGGATCCAGATAGCTAACCTTGTAATCCGCTTCTGCCAATACTCTTCCCACTTCCGTTCCGGAAACCAGGGATACATCCCGCTCCGGGGATATACCTCCATAGAGTATCACTATTGATTCCATTTTCCTCTCTATTTACTCAGACTGTAAAATGCTTTCAGTTTCAGCCCCAATGCTGCCTTGAATCTGGCCACTTCGGGCACATTTGCGCCACAGTAATCCAAACCTTGGCAGTGAGGCGGCAATTGATCAATCAGTTTTGCGCTGTGGTAGGTAGCAGCTCCCTGTTTCATCGCCTGCTCCTCACTGGCCATGAACACATATAGCCACATCTCCCCCATCGTAATACATGATGTTCGTGCTTATTATCCGTGAGTCCAGTTCAATATTATACTGCTTCAAAAGGCCATTTGCGTGCAGAGTAGCAAAGAACTCTGCCAAGCGTTTGACATCCACTCCCAGGCTTTTCTTTTTGCGGCTGTCGAGTTGTGTTTGTAATCGGATAAAAGCATCGGGATCAAAGGCTTCCACGATGCTCATGCCGGTAGCTTCAGCACGCTTTAGCTTCTTTTTCTCATCCTGCAGGATGTGCAAAGTGTCCATCCTGTCGTGATAAAAGGTATAAAGCGGGGCAGCCTTGAAGCCATTCCAGGTAAATCCACGCACATCAGTGTTTTCCGGACTAAGCTTCAGATTGATTCTGCCATAGCGGGAGCTGAGATAATTGGCAAGCTCAGATGAAATCGCGCAGGTATCCAGCAAAACCCGGTTTGGAGTTGCTTCAGCCTCAAAAAAGGTGTGTAAACCCTGATAGTAAGCCCCCACCGGGCACACAAGTGCTTTGATTGAGAGCTTTTTCCGCTCGTAAAGCGGCATTATCGCTACCAGCTCTTCGCCTTTGAATACACTCAACAGGAGTGCTTTAACGTCATGCAGCTTTGCTATAGCATCCATGAAGATGGGATTGTACCAATAGTCATAGCCTTGTTGAGACTTCTGTCCCCCCGTGGCTGAAACTGATCGATCCGGTTCTTCGAGGATGACGTGATATGTCATTGTTTGAGATGCAGCCTGATGGCGGTGATCAATTCGCTGAGTTGGAAAGGTTTGATGATATAGTCCGACGCTCCTTCCACCATGGATTTATAAGCGCTGTCGATGGTGGGATAACCCGTCATAATCAAACAAAAAAAGTTCGCCATCGGCGGCAATTAGCTGTTGCATCAGTTCCAGTCCGTTCATCCCCGGCATCACCAGATCTATTAGAGCTAAATCATATTTACCCGCTTCAAACTTGGCCAGAGCATTCGCCGCATCTTCTGCCATATCAACCTGATAACCGTTGAGCTCCAGATATTCGCCTATCACCTCGCGCAGGAGTCGATCGTCATCAACGAGTAATATCCTGTACTCCATAAACCACCTCTTCAATATTGATTTTTATGCTATGTGGCATTCTCTGAGAGGCTCAATAAAAGTCAATCAAAAAAGTGACGTCACCCCGAGAAAGGAAAATAATCACGAATCTTGCAACTTTTGTGTTGACGGAATTTCACGCCTGATATAATTGGCATATCTGATATAAAAGAGGTTCTTATGAACGGAAAAGTGAAGTGGTTTAATAAAAATAAAAGGTTACGGCTTTATTATCACTGAGGACAACAAGGAATACTTCGTACACTGGAAATCCATTGTTACAAACTCACCCCGGGAACTCAAAGTCCTGGAGCAAGATGAATACGTTACCTTTGATTTGATGGAAACCGACAAAGGCGTGCAGGCTATCAACATTATCAGGATTAACCCCTGAGGATAGCTGAACACAATTTGGGCGCTGTCATGGCGCCCTTTTT
>JAJOKA010000004.1 GCA_021206555.1 Candidatus Cloacimonadota bacterium
CTTGGTGCTTGGTGCTTGGTGCTTGGTGCTTGGTGCTTGGTGCTGAGTGCTGAGTGCTTGGTGCTTGGTTCTTGGTGGTTACCTGCAACCTGCAACCTGAATTCGTGTAAATTTGTGTCAATCTGTGGACAGAAGAATCCGCGTGCAAGCTAATCAATCCGCGTTCATCTGCGCTTTTATCCGCGTAAATCTGCGGGAAACTAAGCTCGAAAGGTAAAGCTTGACACCACCACGTAAGCCACTATTCTTGGTTCATCATTGATCTGAGGTGAGTCTTATGTTTTATATCCCCACGCGCATCTTTTTGGCCGGGAATGCCTTGCAGCAAGCCCGTGAGCACATTGCCAGACTGGGCACAAATGCACTGATCATCTGTGGACGGCACTCGGCTACCCGGAGTGGGGTCATGAACGAGCTTCTGCCCCTCTTGGAAGAGCTGCAACAGAGCTACGAGGTCTTTGCCGAAATCCCCGAAAACCCTGATCTGGAAACGGTGATCCGAGGAAAGCAGCTGATGCTGGAGAGTGGCTTCGACTTTGTGATTGGGATTGGTGGCGGAAGTCCGCTGGACGCGTCAAAAGCCATCATGCTCGCAACGGCAAATGATCTGAAAGAGGATCAGCTATATGATACCGGTCTGATGCGTAAACGCTTGCCACTCATGGCTATCCCCACTACGCATGGCACCGGATCGGAAGTCACGCCATACAGTGTATTAACCGATCCCACCCGCAAGCAGAAGGCCGGTTTTGGCACCGATCTGGCCTTTCCCGATCTCGCGATTCTGGATCCGCGCTATACCCTGAGCCTCACTCCGCGCGTCACTCTGAACACTTCAATAGACGCGCTATCGCACCTTTTGGAAGGCATTTACAGCACCCGACGCAATCCTCATCTCTATCCCATGATCGCGGAAGGCATGCGCCTGATTGTCAAGAACCTGAAGACGGCCTTGAATGAACCGGAGCATCTGCCCACGCGCGCGAATCTGATGAAAGCGTCCATGTTCGGGGGCATCGCCATCGCGCACAGCAGCACCACTTTGCAACACTCCATCGGCTATCCCTTCACCACTGAATTTGGCATCCCCCATGGCCTGGCCAATGGCATTTTTATGCGGCAAATGATGGATTTCTATTACCCGGCTGTGGAAGAGGAACTGGCCAACGTCTTTGCCGCGGTCGGGATCACGCGAGATCAGTTTTATGACTGGCTGAGCAGCTTTCCCATCGATGTGCGGGTTCCCATTTCAGACGCGATGATAGATGAGAAAATCCCGGAAATCATGGCTGCTCGAAACACCGTGATCAGTCCGGTCAAACCCACTCCGGATGAACTTCGCGCGCTACTGAAAAGCGTGCAACAGGAGAAGATATGAAACCCCGAGACTTTCAAGAAGAACGCCAACGCCTGACTGAACTTACCCTGAGCAAGGCCAATCTGGAGATCAAACGCTTCTTTGCCCTGGATCACGCTGCCTATCAGAAAGGAGCCCTGGATGCCAAGAGCAAAGAAATGATGGGCTTGGTGGCCTCCATGGTGCTGCGCTGTGACGATTGCATCCGCTATCACCTGGATCAATGCCACAAAACCGGAGTTACGGACGCGGAACTGAACGAAGTCTTCAATATCGCCCTGGTGGTAGGCGGCTCGATCGTGATCCCGCATCTCAGAAGAGCCGTGGAATACTGGCAGTTAATTGATAATTGACAATGGATAATGGATAATGGATAATGGACAATTTAGCTTCGCGCCCGCTGACACTTGAAAACTCGAAAACCTGAAAACTTAATCCCATAAATCCGTTTGATCCGCGTAATCCGCGTGCTATTTACTAATCTGCGTTCATCTGCGCTTTTATCTGCGCCAATCTGCGGGAAACTAACTTGTTCAGTGCGTCATTAACCAGTGCCTTACAGCCTCACTGAAGCCATCTTCATCGTGATGTGACACAGGAGTATAGCGATCCAGAAGATACTGTGCTGAGTTGTTTGTAACATAAGAATGATGCACCAGATCCAGCATATCCAGATCATTGAAGTCATTCCCGATCACCATGCAATCCTGATACGTAAGATCAAAGCGATCTAGCAGCCAGGATAGGCTGCTCCCTTTATTCACACCCTCTGCGAAGATCTCGATCCATAGTGAAGCAAAATCGATCGGAGATGTGGTGCGAATCACGGTCATGGGACTCAGCTCCTGTTTGATCCTGAGATAGATGTCCTCGCGATCCTGTCCGGCAATGGCCAGAAACTGTGTCGCTGCCTGATACTCGGCAATCCCGGCGGGATCAAGCTCTCTGGCAAAAGCCTTGTAGTACGAAATGCGCTCCCAAAAGTCCACACCGCCATGCTTTTCCCGATAGTCCATGTAGTGGGTGTCCGGCACGGGATGATGCAGCATATAGTCCAGATCCAACTCTTCCAGCAGCTTATAAACCCGTTCGATCTCCGGCGGATGGATATCTGAAGCGAAGATCAGCTCCTGACTGGGCCAATGCATAATGCCGGCACCGGTGGCAAAGATCACATAGTCAAAGGGATCGCTTTCGCTGATTACGCGTTTCAGGCTCCATAGTGACCGCCCCGTGGCCAATACACGGAGGATGCCCATTCTGCCCAGCTCTTCCAGGGTTTTGCGGTTAGCTTCGGAGAGCTTGCGGTTCGAATGCAGAAGCGTGCCGTCGAGATCGGTCACGCATACTTTCGCGCGAGTATTCACAGTATATCCTCCTGCCAGAGCAGCTGTTCCAATAGCACTCCCTCTCTGTGATCTTCACCGCTTGCGAGGCTGAAGCTAATGGCTTTGTGGATGAAGTCGATGGCCACCGAGATGGCCGTGCTTACCGCGCTTCCTCGGATGATCAAAGCCAGAAGCAGCGAGCAAAAGATGTCCCCAGTTCCGGGATAGAAGGCAGGGATGTAGTTGCAATCATAATAGCTTAGCCCGCCCTTTGTGGAATAGTGCAGCACCCTGCTGCTCTTTTCGTAAGCATCCGGCACACTCGTGATGATCAGTGATTTGGGGCCCAGCCCGGCAATCCGAAGGCAAAGCTCTTGCATGTCTTGCTCAGAGTAATCAGCGCGGTATTCAAAGCCCGCCAAAAGGCAAGCCTCAGTAAAGTTCGGCGTGATGATATCGGCTTTACCCACCAATTCCCGCATCGCGGAGACGATGCTATCGTCATAACAATCATAGAGTTGGCCATCATCGGCCATCACAGGATCGATCACCACCAGGGTGTCTTCTGAAGCCAGCTTTTGCACTGCCAGCGATACAGTTTGCACCTGAGCGGCAGAGCCCAAAAAACCACTGTAGATTGCGGCAAAGGATTGCTTTAGCTCTGCGTAATGCTTGATCGTATCTTGCATGAAAGCGCTGGTGTCCAGCCAGGCATAGTCCTGATAACAGGTATTGGCGGAAAGCAGCGCAGTGGGCAAAGCTGTCACTTTGATGCCATAGCGGGACATGATGGGGATCACGGCCATTAGGGAAGTGCTGCCAAAACCGGAAAGATCATGGATGGCGAGGATGCGTTTGCTCATTGGGCTATAGCTCGATGGTGAATTCGTGGATCTTCTCGCCCAGCAGATTAAAAGTGCTGAAGCGCAAGAGACCGGGTTCACGCAGCAGGATGTTGAAATGGTGTGTTTTTTGGAAATATACGCTATGCGGGCTTTGCTCCTTCATCTCACGCAGGGGAGCGCCTCCGCCACCCGTCACCACATAATGAATGCCATCATAGATGAGGTGTTCAAAGCTATGCTCGTGCCCGCTGATAATGGCTTTTACATTGTAGCGCTTGGCAATGGCAGGCAGGAACATGCTCAGCCCCAGTTCGTCGCCATGCGCTCCGGAACTGAAGACGGGATGATGCAGCAGCAGGATTGTGGGCAAAGCGGAGCTCTCCAGACGGGAGATCATCCAGTGATACTGCTCTGTTCCCGGCATTATTCCCTTCTCGGAATCCAGGACTATATAGTGGATGGAATCACTGGTTACGCTATAATAGCTCTTCCCACTCCGATGCGGAAAGTTCTGTTTGAAGAGCTCAAGATCCCGCTCATGATTACCGCGCACGGGATGAAAGACCCCTTTCAGAGGGGCAATAATGCTTTTAAATTCGTCGTATTCGCTCTGTTGGGTGCCTTTACGGTTCATATCTCCGGTAAAAAAGATGAGATCATAATGGTATATATTCACCATCTCTACCAATTCACGATGCACTTCGGGATGGTTGCGGGTATCGCCATAGATCAGAATCTGAGCACGGAGTCCCAGACTCAGCACCAGAACGAGGAAGATCAGGCCGAGCTTTTTCACAGCAAGGCCTCGTAGTCTTTTTGGAAGAGTTGCAGGTCTTCCCAAGCCGGACGCTTCCAATTCGGATTGCGTAAGAGCGCTGCCGATGGTAAGTTACAAAAGCGGGAATGCCCAGGAACTCATGCGTCTTTTCCCGATGCCAGCCCAGAGTTTCTTGATTTCCAAAGAGGCTCTGAGCAGCCACCAAACCCATCACCAAAAGGATCTTGGGCTGAATGATCTGAATCTGTTCCACCAGGTAGGGCATGCAAGCAAGGCGCTCTTCATTGGAGGGATTGCGGTTTCCCGGAGGACGGCACTTCACGATATTGGCGATATAGACGTCCTCACGCCGGATATTGATGGCAGCCAGCATCTTGTCCAAAAGCTGTCCAGCTGCTCCCACAAAGGGTCTGCCACTCAGGTTTTCCTGTTCTCCCGGCCCTTCTCCGATCAGCATGGCCAGGGCATCAGGGCTACCCTCTCCATACACAAGTTTGATCCGCCCTTCGGCCAGAGGGCATTTTGTGCAATTCGAATATGTGGTGGCCAGAATGTCCAGCTGCTTTTGTTTATCGCTTTGAGGGCGATAGAGTTGCCGGACACCGCTCTGCTTTAGTAGTTCAAGATACTGGATTAAGGCACGACGGGACATTAGATTTCGTCGTCGTCATCGTCATCATCAAAGTCATCGTCATCTGCGTCATCTTCAATATGGGCAAAGGGATCTTTCACTTCCTCAAAACTTTCGTATGAGCTAATCTCATCGTTTTCAAAGCCTTGGGTGAATTTGGCAGAATCATCGATGGTTTCTTCACCAAAATCCAGGGTATCGTCATCTTCCTGATCCGTCATGCGTTCTGCAGCCATGGCCAGCTCGGCTTCAGCCAGTTCGGAGATGTAATCCGGAACTTCGTTGTCGGCAACGTGTTCCATGGCCAGAACGGTGATCTTTTTGTCAAAACTTCTGTTTCACATAGCTGGGAAACTGGTTGATGCGCTGTGATTCCAGCTTGGAAAGCAAGCAGAACAGATAGTTCATGTTCGCCTTTTCCAGGAATCCTTCAATCTTCTTGTCTATCATGTATTCTCCTGTTCCAAAAAACCCTGCATGGGGTTTGATGATGCGGTTGCTGCGGTTTTCTTCGGCTCGAACGATGGCCATCACGTCATCCACGGCCTGATCCAGATCATCATTGATCACCAGATATTCATAGTCCGGGATGCATCTCAGCTCTTCTCTGGCCGTGTCCAGACGCCTTTGGATATCTTCCATGGAGTCCGTTCCACGCTTGATCAATCGGTCTTTCAACACAGCCATTGAAGGCGGGATGATGAAGATCTTCACGAAGGGAATATCGGTGGCCGCGATCTGAGAAGCGCCTTGCACATCGATATCCATGATCACATGACGGGATCGCGTCAGGCGCGACTTGATGAAGCTGATGGAGGTGCCATACCAGCTTTTGCCGAATACTTTGGCATACTCCAAAAAGTCTCCATCGGCCACGCGACGCTCAAACTCCGCTTCATCCACAAAGTGATAGTGAATGCCGTTTTGCTCTGCTCCGCGCGGGGCACGGGTGGTGTAGCTCACGGAATAATCGATGTTACTTGCCCGAAGCAGGACTTCGTTTAAAATCGTGCTTTTACCGCCACCTGACGGGGCAGACAGAATGATCAGAAAACTGCTGCTTTTTGCTATCAAAATGGTCTTTGTACTGTGCTTTATTCGGGGATTATCTTCTTGTATTCTACGGCAGAAAGCAGGTTTTCCACTTCGTCCATATTGGATAGACGGACTTTCATGATCCAGCCATCCTCGTAGGGGGGATTTATTGATCAGATCAGGGCTGTCTTCAAGATCGGTATTGCGTTCCACATCTTGCCGGATACCGGAGAGATCATGTCTTCCACGGCTTTCACAGCTTCGATGGAACCGCAAGGCTCACCGGCGGACACTTTCATGTTTACATCCGGCAGCTCTACGAATACGATGTCACCCAGCTCGTGCTGAGCAAAATCACTAATGCCGATGGTGGCGATGTCGTCTTCGATTCTCACCCATTCGTGACTCTCGGTGTAGTACAAATCGTCCTGAATAATCATCTTATTCTCCTGAAAATTTATTTCTCTGCGTCAAGACTTACACAGGCACAATTGTGTCAAGCGCAAAGTGCTGAAACCAAGGTAAAAGATGCGCTAAGATCAAGAGTGCCTGCTCACGCGAATGTGGTTTTCCACAAGTTCATTGTCAGATCATTGTCAGATTCCATAATCAATTGCAAAATATAGGCGATAGCTTCTTCGCTCCCATTTGATGGCGTTAATTAAGCGATCATCACTCCTTAATCAAGCGTTAACTATTAACGCTTGATTAAGGCTTGATTAAGATATGATTAATGCCTCCAAGGGAGGAGGAAAAGGCGTAAAGCATTGCCTCCTTTGGTTAATTGCCGCTTTATTGCCGCTTTGTTCGTTCCGGCAAGCCAATGAATTTTGCAGCTACCGGTCTGTTCAGAACAGCCCTCGATCTTCGGGCGGCAATGACTTCAAACAGCGGGTCAGGGGCTCCTCCCTCGGAGTTCATGCTGCTAACAATGGTCTGAATGCTTGCAAAACTTGAGGGCTACGATAA
>JAJOKA010000170.1 GCA_021206555.1 Candidatus Cloacimonadota bacterium
AATTCTGCGCCGGATATCCTATCCTGATGCAGTCTTACCATCAGGTTAAAACACCAATTACGGATATCTTAGGAGGTTCTATTCCACTGTCACACTTTTTGCAAGATTCCGCGGTTGATCCACATCAAATCCCTTGAGATCGGCCACGTGATAGGCCAGGAGTTGCAAAGGAATTACCGTTAAAAGCGGTTGCAGGTTATTCAAGGTGTCCGGAATGTAGATCACTTGCTCACTGATCTTTTGCAGTTCGGTATCTCCTTCAGTGGCGATGGTGATCAGCCTGGCCTTGCGTGCCCGCACTTCCTGCAAGTTCGAATAGATCTTGTCATACAAAGGATCGCGGGTAGCGATCGCGATCACCGGCATATTCTCATCAATGAGAGCAATGGGGCCATGCTTCATTTCTGCAGCAGGATAGCCTTCCGCGTGAATATAGGATATCTCTTTGAGTTTCAGCGCCCCTTCCAGGGCTACAGGATAATTTACCCCTCGCCCCAGATACAGAGCATGAGCACTATCTTTGATCTTGTCAGCGATATCACGGATGGTATCATTCAGAAGCAGGATGTCTGCCACTTTTTTGGGGGATGTTTTCCAACTCTCTGATGTATTCCACACCCTGCACATTTGAGATGTGATTCATCCGTCCGATGAAGATACCTAATAGAGTGAGGATGGTGACCTGCGAGGTAAAGGCTTTGGTCGAAGCTACTCCGATCTCGCTACCGGCATGGATATAAGCTCCGCCATCGCTTTCTCTGGCGACGGTGGAACCCACCACATTGGTGATGCCCAGAACTCTGGCGCCCTTAGCTTTAGCTTCACGCATTGCGGCCAGAGTATCCGCTGTTTCCCCGGATTGACTGATCACAAAGACCAGAGTATCTTCCGGGATGATCGGATTGCGATAGCGATATTCACTGGCATATTCGGCGTGCACCGGGATGCGCGCCATATCCTCGATGATGTATTTGCCGATCAGTGCCGCATGATAGGATGTGCCGCAAGCGATGAGATGGATCTGCTTGATCTTACGCAGCTCAAAACTTGGTAGATTCAAGCCGCCCAATCTGGCGGTGCCCAGAGCTTCATTGATGCGACCGCGAAAGCCGTTATCAATGGTGGTGGGTTGTTCAAAGATCTCTTTGAGCATGAAATGTTTGAAGTCACCTTCTCGATCGCTGAGATATCCCAATCCACCAGCGAGATCAGGGGTTTAACGCTGGCTTTATCGAGGGTGGAAATCTCAAAGCCGTCTCGGCGGACTATGCACAGCTCGCCATCCTGCAGATAAATCACGCGTTTGGTATGGATCACGATCGCGCTCACGTCGCTGGCCACAAAGTGTTCATCATCAGCAATCCCAATTATCAGCGGGCTGCCTTTGCGCACTGCAATTAGTTTATCCGGATCGTGTTTAGATATCACCACCAGGCCATAGGTACCTTCCACACGTTTCATCGCTTCACGCACGGCATCTTCCAGATTTGCCTCACTGGTGAGAAACTGACTGATCAGATGCGCCAGCACTTCGGAATCAGTTTCACTGACAAAGACATGTCCCAGATCTATCAACTGCTGTTTGAGCAGCTTGTAGTTTTCGATGATGCCATTGTGCACGATGGCCAGATCGCCATGACAATTCGCGTGCGGATGGGCATTTACTTCATTGGGTTCGCCATGAGTAGCCCAACGAGTGTGAGCTATGGCGATGTTCCCGTCACATTTACTGGGCTCCGGCAAGCTGCGTTCCAGCTCGATGATCTTGCCTTTCTTTTTGTAGATTTGCAGATCATCCTTGTGAATCAGAGCCGTGCCGGAGGAATCGTATCCCCGGTATTCCAGACGTTTGAGGGCTTCGATCACGATCGGCAGGGCATTACGTTGCCCGATGTATCCCACTATTCCGCACATGTTTGTTCTCCTGTAACCTTATGAAACATCCACAGAGCGATGATGAATATCATCAAAGCCGGCAATGCCAGCCAGTATTGCAGCATATCATCTCTGCTGATAAATATTTTTATCCAACGCTCTCCCGCAAAGGCTGTAATAAAGAGAGCCAGACCGTTGTTGATGGTATGTGATAGCATGGAAAGATAGATCGATCCGCTCCGCAGGGTCTGATATCCCAACAGCAAGCCTAACAAAAACACCGACACAAAGCGGAAGGGATCAAGATGGAAAGCGGCAAAGAGCAGGGCAGTAACCACGATATTGACCTTCATTCCGTACTTCTCAAAAAAGCGTGGAAACATTCCACGAAACAGGAGTTCCTCACACACTCCGGGAGCGACAGCGATGATCATAAAGCTCTGCCAGAGCGGTATATCCATCTTGAAGAGCTTGGTAAGATTCTCCAGATATTGCTCTGGGAAAGGGTAGATGGCATTGATAAGTTGGGCCAAAGTGGCCACCAATATTGCAGCAGGAACCGCCATGAAGGGGACGAGTACGACCGGCAACAGCTTCGGTGGCTTCAGACGTAAAACATCCCGGCTGTTCAGTTTGAGTATTCGTAGTAGCAATAGCGCAGGAAGAGCGATGATGAAAATCTGCGTATTAAGTAAGCCCCGCCAGAGATCCTGGCCCTGCCAATAGCTGCCCAGATAGTATAGTAGCAGCAAGGCAATGCTGAAATAGACTATGCCGTTATAAGGATTAAAGAAGGATGCCTTATTCTTTTTGATGGCCTTGATGCTGCCACTGTCGTCATCGGAGCGGAACAGAATACTCTCAGTTTTAAAGAGCTTGATCGTTGCCCAAATGGCAAAGACATCCAGGATCAGGGTACTACCGATGGTGATCAGAAGATGGCTGACCTGATACTCCTCAATCATCACAGCCTTAAAGAGTAAGGCGATATTGATCACCGGGATCAACGCCATCAGATTGCTCATTTCGATAGCGGGCAAAAAACTGATCATCGCCATCATCATGGAGACCATCATCAGAGGCTGCTCATAGGTTCTGGCTTCTTTCATATTGCGGCTGAAGGTTGATAACGAGAGCAGGATCGCGGCAAAGAGAGTGGCCAAAGGCAACATCGCTGCCAAGAGAATCAGGATGGAATTCAGGGGCAAACTCGCTCCACTCATATCCATCCCCGCCTGGCTGAGCATATAGCGCATGGAAAAGCTGATACTGAATAGGTTTACGACCAGATTCAACATGGCCAGCGTGATGATCGTGAGATATTTGCCAATCACGATTTCCAGGCGGCCGATCCCTGATACCAGTAGGGTTTCCAGGGTCTTGCGTTCCTTTTCCCCGGCCACCAGATCTGCGGCCACCACGCTAGCTCCGGTGAGCAACATAATGATCATGATATAGGGCAAAAACATCCCCAGGATCATGCCCATTTTTCGTTGGGAACTGGCAGTATCGATCTGACGGACATCCAGAATATTCATCACATCTGTGGGCACTCCGCGCAGCTGCAACTGTTCTTGCATCAGGGCTTTCTCGGATTCAGCCAGCTGTTCTTTGAGCTTGGAATAAACCGTTCGGCTTTGCTCATTGGCAGTATCATATTGAATATAAATGTGATAGGCCGTCAGACCACCGGCAGTCAGCGAATCACTGATGGATACGATGGCCTGGATGTCCCTGTTTTCATAAAGGGCTTGAGCATTGCCGGCGGCTGGCAGGATCGTGTAGTTCTCAATCTCTGCCAGATTCTCGATGATGGCCATCGAAGCGGCATTCATAACGCTATCCTGCACCGCGACGCTGGCGCTTTTTTGCTCCAACACGCCGTCTGCCGGGCCATGATGGCATTGAAGCCAACGATCAACAGTGGATACAGAATCACCGGTAAGAGCAAGGTGGTAAAGAGGGTGCGCTTATCTCGCAGAACTTCCATCAGTTCTTTGCGGTAAACGATCATTACTTTCTTAGAATTCATGAGCTTGCACCTCTGTCTCCAAGTCTGATTGATTCACATAGTGGATGAAGATATCGTCCAGATCCGTCTGTCCGGTCGTCTCACGCAGAGCTTCAAGGCTGCCGTCCGCCAGGATCCTACCTTTATGGATCATCACCACCCGATCCGCCAAACGCTCTGCTTCACGCATGATGTGAGTGCTAAACAGCACGCATTTCCCGCGCTCCTTGCAACTGCGGATGAAGGCCACAATGTTTCTTGCTGTCAGGATATCCAGCCCGGAGGTGGGCTCGTCAAAGATCATCACAGGTGGATCATGGATGATGCTGCGCACGATGGATACCTTTTGCTTCATCCCCGTTGAAAGAAACTCTATCTTCTTGTCCATGAAGTCTTTCATGTCCAGAAGCTCGGCCATCTCGTCCATCCGCCGGGTAATCTCACTATCTGAAATCGAATACAAGCGACCAAAATAGCGGATGAACTCATGCACTCTGAGCCGATTGTAAAGCCCGGTATCTCCGGAGAGGAAACCCAGATTTTCGCGCACTTTATGAGGATGAGTAATAATATCCCAACCCTGGATTTCGGCCGTTCCGCTGCTGGGCTGAAACACCGTGGAAAGCACTCTCATGGTGGTTGTCTTCCCCGCTCCGTTAACCCCTAAAAGGCAGACGATCTCGCCGTCATTAGCGGTGAATGACGCATCATTCACCGCGTAAAACTTGCTGCCATCCTTTTTGGGAAACTCTTTTACCAGATTTTGAACTCTGATCATCCAAACTCCTTGGTTTACAGGTTTTCTATGTTTTTCAAAGCCTTCGGCGCTGTAGCCGGGCTGATTCCTTCCTGGGTAATGTAACCGATCACGGCGCTTCCGGTTGGCTTGCCTTCGGCATCTTCGCGATAAAATTCTGCTTTGATCCTCACCGGTTTGCCTTCATGCTCCGAAATATCCTTGCCTTCGGCATCTTGCTCAAACACACTTTGATAGAGCCAGACCAGGCCGATGGCGGCGGTGCCATTTTCATCATTGACATTCTTGCGCTTGGAGCCGATAGCCTGGCGCTGCTCCAACGAGAGATTTGGGGAATTGATGCTGGAAGTCACCGAGCCTATCCGCTTGCCAACAATGTATACACCGCGTCCGCTCACGATTCCTTCACTGATAATGATGTACATCCGCTTGCTCACGCCCTCGTCCAGCGCCTTTTGCAGAGCGGCTTTGCCCACAAAGTCTTCCTTACTCATGTCCACCGCGGCCTCAAAGAGAGGAGCATTGATCGGATTGTGATGGGGATCATATTCCTGACCCATCAGAGGTAAGCCAAAAGCACCGGCAGAGATGCGGTTTTCGTCCCGTCCACCCAGGCCAACCAGGAGTCCACCCAATTCCAGAGCGCGGCTCACGATCTTTTTGAAATCTTCTTCGGCTTTGGCCACCGGGATGTAGATTTCCCAACCCCAGCGGTTGGTGTAGCCGGTGCGGCTAAAATAATATTTATGACCATCCAGATCAACTTCATTGAAGCTGAAGAAGTTCATGTTCTTCTCGGGATTAATGCGGTTTCTGAGCACTTCTGCGCCATAGATCTCTTTGATCAGTTTGTAGGATAGCGGGCCTTGAATATCCACCTTCACCAGAGCTTCAGAGATGTCTTCGGCTTCCACCTCTTCCCCATCTTGCTTGTGCATCATGATCCGATCGATATCCGCCACAACTTTTGCGTCTCTCCATGTACTTCAGCTTCTGCTGTAATATCATGACCGGCATTGATCACGAGTATGAATTCATCATCCGCGGTACGCATCTAGGATCATATCATCCTGCACACCGCCTTCGGGGTTTAACAGCAGAGTGTATTTACAGGAGCCGATCTTCATGTCGATGATGTTCGCCCAAGAGTTCTGTGTAATAGAGATGCGGCATCCTTGCCCCAAAATCTTAGCTGCGCCATGTGATCGATGTTATAGATCGCTACTTTATTCACTGCAGCAGCTTCTTCAAGAACGCTGGTGAGGTAGTTTACCGCCATGTCATACTCACCGAAATTGCTGCGCTTCACGCTCTGCATCGGAATGTTTTTGTGCCTGGCTAAAAGCGGAAGGTACCAGTTTTCTTCCAAATCATAAAGAAAAGTCTTGCGAATGCTCGTCGGAAAAGCGAATCCATAGGTTTTCATCTTGATTAACTCCAAAATTCTTTCTTTTCTTTTCAAGTTCTGGAACTTGCCGTTTTTTGTAAAGCCCTTTTTTTGCGCAGCTGATGATTGCCGGCAATGCTGGATGAGCTGGGACAAGTCCGGGGGAGCCAAATGATCCTGGCATCGGAGCTCCCACCATGATATTCTTACGCTAAGGACCATCGGAAATGTAGCTCCGCCGGAGTCACACATCTGAGCATCCCCATTAACAGCCGGCAAGCATAATTCGCATCATTAGCATCATTAGCATCATTAGCATGAATTAGCATGACTTTTCTCAGGGTTACTGATTTCCTATGTACTTATTACACAGTTACTTATCAAGCCATAAATCCATTATACACATAATTCGCATAATTGCCCTTGCCCCCCCCCGCGGCGTAGCTATGAGGATGGTTCACAAACTAAGCGAGATAAGCCTGATGCAGGGATAAGTAGTTGCTAGATAGCATAATATGCAGGTCTGTGACAATAGGGTGGGCTATATAAAGAGTACTTAAATCTTTTTTATTATATATATTCTATCCTTATCTCTATATCTCTTCAGCCCAGCATACAAAGCTACGATAAATGACTTCGGAGCTTCGGAAAGCTTCGCTACGTAACACAGCATTCCGACTGTTCGAGTAGCCCGTAGGGCGACAGATCATAGCGAGGGTGCGTAACGAAGTGTAGCCCCTCGTAATCATACACACTCTCACCGGATCAGCCCTTTATGGGCGACACTAAACCCTGTACCACTCATATCCAAGCCGGATTATTGATCATGTGTCCCCCCATCCGGGGCTAAATCATA
>JAJOKA010000196.1 GCA_021206555.1 Candidatus Cloacimonadota bacterium
CCGCGCAACAGCGTAGCTCGGTGGTAGTCCCCACGCTGTAAGTGCTTATCCGCTTCCTTGTAGATCCTTTTATTCTTAGCACATCCGCCACCCACTACGAGCAGGTCATCAGCACCAGCAGGATGCTTACTCTGTTCACACTCATTCCAAACCTCTTCTTAGATAATCAGATATCTGTAAGTTTCCTAAGAGGTACTGATCTCCAACAATGCCTATCGTGTCAAGCGGGAAATTCCCACGTTATCTTTTGTTACGAGCCCTACCTCAGTTTAAATGCGATATTTCTTGACAGTTTTCGCCATCTGATCCTAATGAGAACAAAAGAAAGTCAGGGGAATAAGATGAAACGATACTTATTGATTCTACTGGCAATCATGTGCGTCAGCGGCCTATTCGCTTTTGAGAATTACAACACGGCCATGGGCTTCCATTTTGGCACCTCCACCGGAAGCGGATACAGCGTGAGACATTGGGGAAAAAGCAATGGCTATCAGGCAACTATCGCGGCTATGCTTATGGCAGCAAGAATCCTGATTATAGCAATAGTGACTTCGTGGGCGAGGATTACAAAAACGCCCGCAGACAAACCGGGCTTTTGGGATTGAACTACATCTGGAACCTGCAAAAGGCCAAGGAATATCATTTCTACGTGCTTACCGGAGGCAGCTATACCTTGCAAAAGGTGAAACGCTACTACTCTCCGAATGATTCCAAATGGGTGAACGACAATAAATGGTCAATCGGTGCCGGACCCGGATTCGAGATGATGCTGGCAGACCGCTTTCATATATCTGTGGAGCTTCCCATCACCTATAACCACAGAGACGACATCGTGATGTATATCCCCGCTGTGGGTATATACTACTATTTCAGATAGACAGGTAGCTGCGGTTTCTTGCCGCGGATAAGCGTCAGGATGACGCTTCTACTTTCGAACGTCAGGATGACGTTTCTATGATAAAGCCCCGGTACAAACCGGGGCTTTACTTTATTCTCCAATGATTTTGACGAGCACTCGCTTGCGACGCTTTCCGTCAAACTCTCCATAAAAGATCTGTTCCCAAGGGCCCAGATCCAGAGCTCCACCGGTGATGGCGACTACTATTTCTCTGCCCATCACTTGTCTCTTCAGATGGGCATCAGCATTGTCTTCATAGCCATTGTGCCGATATTGGTTATGGGGTTTTTCCGGAGCCAGCTTTTCCAGCCAGCGCTCAAAATCATCATGCAGACCTCGCTCGTCGTCGTTGATAAACACACTTGCCGTAATGTGCATAGCGTTTACCAGACAGAGGCCTTCAATGATTCCGGATTCTGCGATCGCGCTCTGCACCTGGCTCGTGATATTCAGATATTCACGGCGATGCTGAGTACAAAACCAGAGTTCCTTGCGAAAATGCTTCATTTATACCAAGGGGATGGTTTCCAGATAGGCTGCAAGCTCGGTAGGAGTCTCAAAGATCATGTCTGCTCCCGCGGCTTTCAGTTCTTCCTTCGTGTTAAATCCCCCACGCTGCACCGATGGCCACCATTCCGGCATTCTTAGCAGTTTCGATATCCACGACCATATCGCCAATAAAGCCAACCAGATGCGGCTTCACTTTCATGCGTTCGGCCAAGTCCAGAGCCAGGGTAGGATCCGGTTTGGTGGGCATATCAGGCTGTTCACCGCTGTAGGTACCAAAGGGATTCTTGGTGTGACGGATCATGGCTCCGCGGAAGAAGTGACGGATCATCTTCTTGGTGAAATAATGCGCTTTGTTGGACAGAATTGCCAGCTTGATCTTGCGGGCAACGGCCAATTGGATCATGTAAAGCACACCGGGATAGGTCTTTGTGGTAAGATACCATTCGATATCATAGAAATCCCAGAATTTCTTGCTGGCATTCTTGATATCCTTAGCCGTGCGATGCTTTTCCGGCAATGCGCGGGTGATGAGTTCTTGCTGCCCATGTCCCACAAAACCCTTATAAGCTTCGATGGGATGGGTGGGATAACCCATGTCTGCCAAGGTCTTGTTCATGGCGTTGGCAATGTCGGTAAGAGTGTCAAGCAATGTGCCATCAAGATCGAAGATGACTGCTTTAATCAGGGGTTTTGTGCTCATTGTTACTTCCTCTTTTATGTAGTTGATTGTATCTTAATCGGTTTGGATGCCTCACCAGCATATAGCGATACATGCGGGAAGGGAATCTCAATGCCATCTTTATCAAAACGTTCCTTAACTGCGAGGATCATCTCGGTTTTCATACTCACGGCATTAGACGTGGCTGTCCAAACACCAAAGTTGATATTAATACTGGAATCTCCAAAACCGTCTACCTGGATCATTGGTGCAGGCTCTTGCAAGGCTTCGGGAAGATTGGCAGCGACATCTCTTAAAACATCCAATACTTTTCGCACATCTTCTTTGTAGGCCACTCCCACCACGATCTGAGCCCGGCGAATATCGTATCTGGTGAGATTGATCACTTCGGATTTGATCATAGTTTCGTTGGGGATGCGCACGAAACGGTTGTCGAAGGTTTTCAGCTTGATCGATAGTAAATCTATGGAATCCACTAATCCCAAAGTCCCGCCAATCTGGACTACATCACCGATCATAAAAGGCTTTTCGGAGATCAGAAAGATCCCACTGATGATGTTTGAAACACTGGTCTGTGAAGCAAAACCTATGGCTAATCCAAAGACACCCGCTGCACCCAAAAGGGCAGAAATTTTGAACCCAAATTCATTCAGAACCATCACTGCCAGAATGAGAAACAGAACGTATGACACCGTTCTGATGATCAGCACTTCAGCTTGCAGAGAAAGCTTGTCTTTGATGATGCGCGCCAATATCTTCTTTACGAATTTGATGATGGGAATTCCGATTGCTAACATCAGTACGACACGCACAAACAGTGTGATGCGTTCCGGGGTGACAAAATCTGTCACCACATTCAGTGTTGTCAGTTCAAGCATGGGCATACCTCCTGTCCAAAGTTTGTTTCATCACTTGGTGCACTTTTTGATAAGTGCCGATTTCTGTCTACAAATTTCTGTGCTGTCTTTGTAAAAATACTTCAAGCATCTGTTTCTCGATTTCCACAAAAGCTCATTTTTGTGTTATATCGTCAACACCTGGCAGATGCTTCAGGCTTGTACTCATGTGCAATTTGATTCAATTGCACGATTGCAAGTTTGAAGCACCGACCGCAGCGGGAAAATACAATTTGAGGAAATAGCATAGTCCTCTGATAAACAGTATAAGCTAAAAGCCTGTCTTGCGCAAATGATGAAATTAACACTCACAGTATTTATCCTTATGCGCCTGGCTCGCCCGCTTTCGATCAGCTGCATGCGTGAGCGAGGTATCCCGCCAAGCGAAGTCCATCCATTTGATCAAAGCTTCTTCTGCTTTAGCCCATGATACTCTCGTAGCACGAGGAGAACATAAGGCAAAGCAGACCTGAATCCGAAGCAAAGAAAAGAGCCGCATCTAAGCCGAGTCCGAAAGTACCTGGTTATCTGCTTCGATCAACGGTATGCCAGCGGTTTATACAGATAAACAGAGAGCAGCCCAAAGACCGCTCTCTGTATAGTAAATCATGTGGCTTATCACAGCCGGAAAAAGAGTTATTCGAAGCGAACTTCCGGAGCTCTTTGCGCTTCAGCGTCGGCGGCAAAGAATTGGAAACTGGTGGCGCCGATCATGCCGGCAATGATGTTGTTCGGAAACACTACGATCATCTGATTGTAAAGCTTGGCAGCTTCATTGTAGCGCATTCTTTCCACTCTGATGCGGGATTCGATTCCTTCCAATTGGGATTGCAGAGTGAGGAAGTTCTGGTTCGCTTTCAATTCAGGATAACGCTCGACCACCACCATCAGACGGCTAAGAGCACTTGATAAACCGGCCTGAGCTTGTTGAAACTGTTGAAAAGCAGCAGGATCGCTGAGAGCTTCCGGAGGGAGATTCACTTGACCGCCCATGGCCGCACGAGCTTGAGTTACCTGAGTGAGGGTCTCGCGTTCGAAGTTAGCAGCTCCTTGCACGGTTCCCACAAGGTTTGGAACCAGGTCAAAGCGGGTCTGATAGACGTTTTCCACCTGAGCCAGGCGGATTCCACGCTCACCTTTTCTCTCTGCAAAGCATTGTATCTGCCAATGAACCATCCGGCAGAAATAAGTATTAATAAGAGGATTACCAGTAAGACGATAAGTCCCTTTTTCATATCTGACACTTCCTTCTATGTATTTGAGGGCAATCTGCGGTGAAGGCCGATCTTGTCCAGCACTATTTTTTCTCCTTGATTCTGATCTTGGGGACTGTGATCCGGTATTTAGCAGTGCTGTCACCCGATTGCTGCATTGAAGCTTCGGTTCCTAAAGCCAGGCTTTCATGCCCGGCGTCGGCTCGAGAAAGAGTCAATTCACCTTGCTCCGCTACCAGGCTCAGGCTTTTGGTGCGTAAGGTGTCGATCACTACCTTCAGATCGGCATTAAACTCTGTGAATAGCCCCTTCTTCTTTTGAACGAAACTAAGCGTGCCTCCATCGCTGTAACGTGTTATCCTCGCTTTGGATCCGGGAAAGCCAAAGCCCTGCACAGTGTTGCCCACATACTAAGAATCACCGAAGGACAGGTTGACCGTGGCAGTATCGAGATCGATCAGAAGATGATAGTCGCCTTCGATAGTGGTACCCAGATTCTGAGTGGTGCTATACGGAGTGGCCAGGCTAACGGCTAATATGATCAGGATTCCGGCTGTGGCGATACCTGATTTATGCCACAATGCCAGTTTCCTGGGCTGGCTTTTGCTCTGATAGTATGGACTAGTGTCCAGCTTCATCGCTTTGAATAACAGCCATGAACTCAGATACACTATGGCTCCGGCAAAGACTACGTCACTGGCAAAGTGACCTACCTGCACAATGCGCACCCAGCCGATCAATGCACCATATATCGTGGCAAAAGCAAGCAGCAGATAGTAGTAAGGCTTGCGCCTGATGCCCAACGCAAAGGCTAAGGCGTAGAAATAGAAGCCCATCGTGGCGTGGCCACAGGGGAAGGACTTTCCGGGTGAATCGCGATCCATGGTAAGTGGAGCTTCATAACTGTATCTGCCACCATACTCCACCACATCACGGGGTCTTGGCCTGCCCCAGTGATCTTTCAAGATACTGTTTACGATCAAACCCGGGCCAATTACCAGCGATAGAACCAGATACAAGCTTAGCTTGCGGTATCTTTGGTGTAGAATAGATTTGCCAAATGATCTGAAGAGCTGATAGAGGGCAAATAATGCCACGCACAATGCCGGGAGATTGCCGTAATGATACATTATCCGGGCCAGCGGAATGTCAGCAAGATGCCAGCCATCCCGATAATAATGGGACTGAATGCTGTGGTCTAAAGGCAGCAATCCAAACAGGATGGTGGCGCTGATCATGATCGCCACCGGGATCAGAAAATGGGTTGAGAAAAGAACATGGCGCCCCTTGTGAGGCGCCTGTTCGATATGAGATTGATTCATTATTACTCTTGTTTGGGTTCTTCTTCGCTGATCTCAGCTTCCTGCTCGATGGGAACTTCCTTCACCGGAGTTTCGTCTTCGACCACAGGAGTTTCTTCAACCACAGGAGTTTCTTCAACTACCGGTGTATCTTCAAGCACAGGAGACTCTTCGACTACTGGAGTTTCTTCCATTACAGGAACTTCTTCAACGGCAGGAGTTTCTTCTTCATGGGTTTGATGCTCATCCGCGGGCTTTTCATTATCAACAACTCTTTCTTTGTCTTTCTGCACTTTCTCAGCTTTTTTTCTTGAGCATTCTGGCAACGCGGTCACGCATATACTGCTCGTGAATAGCGATGTATTCTTCTTGCAGTTTGGGTTCGCGAGAGAAGAAGAAAGCTTTCACAGAAAGGATCAGGCGGCGATTGTCCATGTCCAGTTCGATCACTTTCAGGGGCAGCTCTTCGCCCACATGGAAGGCGTCTTCGCTGTGCTCCAGCTTCGGCAGGGCCAGATGGGAGATGGGAATAAAGCCTTCCACCACATCGTTATCCAGCGGGATATCCACGAGCACGCCTTTGGGGATCAGCTTGGAGATTTTGCCTTTCACTTCGGTATTTACAGGCAGCTTCTCATTGAGGCTTTCCCAGGGATCCGGAGCGAGTTGCTTCACGCCGAGCGCGATTCTGTGTTGAGCCCGATCGATGGAAAGAATGATGCTTTCCACTTCCTGGCCTTTACGGAAGATCTCACGCGGGTGATAAATACGCTTGGTCCAGCTGATATCAGAGATGTGTACCAAACCATCGATGCCTTCTTCGATTTCCACGAAGGCGCCAAATGCGGTGAGGCTTTTAACCTTACGGGTAAGCACGGTTCCGATGGGATAGCGATCTTCGATGGTGAGCCAGGGATTGGGATCCATCTGCTTCATACCCAGGGAGATGCGCTTGTTTTCTTTGTCCAGTTCCAGCACTGATGGCATTTATGGAATCACCGTTTTTGAGGATTCTTCTCGCGTCGGTGATCTTCTTGGTCCAGCTCATTTCGCTGATATGAACCAAGCCTTCCACGCCGGGTTCGATCTCTACGAAAGCTCCGAAGGACTTGACGCTCACCACTTTACCAGTAATGCGGGTGCCTTCCGGATACTTGATTTCTATATTTTCCCATGGGTGCGGAACCAGCTGTTTCAGCCCCAGGGAGATCTTGGTAGTATCAGGATCAAAATTGATCACTTTCACTTTCACCTTATCGCCGATGGCCAGCATCTCGGAGGGATGATTCAGCTTTCCCCAGGACATATCGGTGAGATGCAAAAGGCCGTCGATGCCGCCCAGATCGATAAAGGCACCGTATTGAGTGAT
>JAJOKA010000168.1 GCA_021206555.1 Candidatus Cloacimonadota bacterium
CGTAAATCGCCCATTCCAGGCAGTTAATCAAGCGATCATCCCCCCTTAATCAAGCGTTAACTATTAACGCTTGATTAACGCTTGATTAAGACTTGATTAACGCCCTCAAAACGAGGGAGCAAAGTGTAAGGCTATATTCTACAATGGATTAGAGATGGATTAGAGATAATTTGGAGATAATTCTGGAGATAATTCCGTAACGCACAATTCCGATGCTACGAGTAAAAGATTACGGAGCTTCTGAAAGCTCCGCTACGAATTGCCCGTAACGCAGTCGACACGAGACGTGTCGAATCCTATGGCTTTCATGTAAACTCCGAGGGAGGCACCCTGATCCCGCTGAAGTCAGCCTCAGATCATCACTTGTTTCAGCCATTCTCTGTTTGCGGTTTGAGCAGGGCTATGTGCCAAATTCCTGCCGTGCCGTATTCGCCTGAGATCAAAGCGAGCAATGCTCTGGAGCAGGGACTTTTGCCACTGCTCTGAGTTTAGCCGGATAGCTCTTTGAGACAGAGTGATAAAGCTGCCTGACATATCCACAAACTGCTGATGCTCAAACTCCGCGGCCCAGAACAGTAAGAGATGGCTGATATCAGTTTCGGGGTAGTCCACCCGGCTATCCGAAAAGTCGATGAAGCAGTATTCATCATTACTGAGGAGGATGTTTTTGGGTTGATTATCGATGTGGCAGAGGCAATGTCCATCTGACCTGAGGGTAGCCAGATGAAAGTCGGATATAGCTGCGGCAAGCTTCAGAACAGGGAAACAAGGTTCATTGAGATAGGGAATGCCATCGGCCCTTTCCGCTTTGATGAAATGCGTATTTGAATCCGCCTTGCCATAGTCCACCAGATGGGGGACATGCGGCAAGGCGGATTGATATACCTTGAGTTCACGGCTGTAGCTGGCAACATCATCAAAATACTTGATCGCTACATCATCATGAAGCTCAATGATGGCAGCCATGCTAATCCAGGCTGATGCGCTCGATTCGGTTCTGACTCAGCAGGGGGACGATCAATTCATTGGTGGGCAGGTGGTAATAGATATCCGCTGCGCCTTTCAGGTTCTCATATTTTGGCGATAAAGCGATTCTGCTCCTGGGGAATCTCTACGATCAGCTCTTCCTTCCAGGAGCTGAAATAGATGCGTCCCAGATCATCAATGGCGATGCCATCCAGATTGGAATACACGCTATCCATGAAGATGCTCACGCTTTTGTCGCGCACGTCCAGGCTCATGATGGGTGAGCGTTCGGCGTTATTCACAATGAACATCTGCCAGCGAGGGCGATCGTAAACGATGCCATTGGGCGAATTGAACAAAGGACTGATCACTTTCTCCTGAGTGCGGCTGGCGGGATCGTAGATAAACACGCAGTTTGCCCCGCTATCAGTGATGTAAAGATGTCCGTGTTCATTGATGGCGATGTCGTTTAAGGCCACAGCGCCTTCGATCTTGTAGTTATCAATGATGGTGGCATCCGATACGTCCACCACGTGCACTTCGGTGGGATCGGTGACATAGAGCATATCGTCCTTCAAAAAGATGTCTTTGGGAGCTTTGAAGCTTGGGGCAGATATTTATGGAGTTTGCCGTCTTCATCCATGGCGACGATGCTGCCACTGCCCACATTGGAGATCAGAAAGCGGTTTCCAATGGGATCAAAGGCAATGCTTTCGGGTTTGTCCAGCCGGGGGCCAAAACCCCAAACAAAGACCTTGAGCAGGATCAGGATCAAGATGGCTAAGGCGATCAGGATCAGGGTAATCTTGGTTGTCTTCTTCATTTATTTCCTCAAATTCCAGGTAGTGCCCTGGGCTGTGTCTTTTATCTCGATGCCCAAAGCCAGCAGGTCGTCACGCAGGCGATCGGAGAGCGCCCAATCCTTGTTGGCTCTGGCTTCTTTGCGATAGTTTAAGATCATTTCTATCAGCTGCTTGCTGGGATCCGGCATGCTGTCCTGCAAGCGCCCTTCAAGGTTTTGAAAAAAGCCCAATACGGAGCCCAACCTCACCAGCATCCTGGCCGCATCTTCACGCAGGGCCAGATCCTGCTTGGGATCACGCACACGATGGGCAAGATCAAAGAGCAGGGCAATGGCCCTGGCACTGTTGAAGTCATCATCCATGGCCTCTCTGAAGGCTTTCTCGATGTCAATGATCTCTGGGGTGGCTATCTCAATGTGCTTTAGCGAGAGGAAGTCTATACCGGAGAGCGCTTTTATAGAAGTTTTGCAGGGCTTTGCCGGATTCCTCGATCAGCTCTCGAGTGAAATCAATGGGAGAGCGGTAGTGCTTGGATAGGAAGAAGAAGCGGACTACTTCCGCGTCATATTCCTTCAGGATATCCCGGGCAGTGAAGAAGTTCTTCAAGCTCTTACTCATCTTTTCACCGTCGATATTGAGGAAACCGTTGTGCATCCAGTAGCGTGCCAAAGGTTTGCCGGTCAAGGCCATAGCCTGGGCATTTTCGTTTTCATGATGGGGAAACACGAGGTCGATGCCACCACCGTGGATATCGAAGCTTTCACCCAGATAGTGCTGACTCATCACCACGCATTCGGTATGCCAACCGGGACGGCCATCGCCCCAGGGACTTTGCCAGATGGCTCTCCGGGCTTGCTTTTCTTCCATAAGGTAAAATCCGCAGGATGTCTTTTTTGCAGATTGGCTGCTACTCTGGCTCCGGCCATCTGATCCTCAACCTGTTTGCCGGAAAGCTTGCCGTATTCGGGCAGGGAAGCGGTGTCAAAATAGACATCGCCATCTGCTTCATAGGCATTCCCCTTTTGCACCAATTGTTCGATTAAAGCGATGATCTGGGGCATGACTTCAGTGGCACGTGGTTGCGCTGTGGGTGGTTTGATGCCCAAAGCGGCGCAATCCTCCAGGAAGGCTTTGGTGTATTTATCCGCGATCTGGTTAAAGTCTTTATCTTCCGCGATGGCTTGTTCGATGATCTTATCATCGATATCGGTGATGTTTTGCGCGTAAGTGACCTCGTAACCGAGGTATTCGAAGTAGCGACGCAGCACATCAAAGGTAATAAATGCGCGAGCGTTGCCGATGTGGAAGTAGTCGTACACAGTGGGGCCGCAGGCATAAAGCTTCAGTTTTCCCTCTTCGAGAGGGACAAAATCTTCTTTACTGCGACTGCGTGTGTTATACAGTTTCATGGATGCTCCGTTTATTTATAGATCACCATCGTTCGCGTTTTTCCACCGTTTTACCTTCGGCGTTTTTTGGCGCGGACACGAATGAAGTAGGTATTGTTTGCCAGTTTTGCGCCCATATCATCACGGCCATCAAAGGGGATGGTCTGGAAGCCGGGCTGTACTTGCGTCTGAATTCTGCGAATGCGACGACCACTCATGGTGAAAACATCCAGAGTGATCTCCGCGCTTTCGGAGATAATGAAGGTGATGTATCCATCCTTTTTGATGGGATTGGGATAGACGAGAAGGTTTTCCAGGGAGATTGCCGCGCTTTTTCTGGCAATGAAGGAAGTACTTTGCACAGCGGGCAGGTTAAAATTGTCAAAAGCTATCACCTGCACGGTGTGGAGACCTTCACTCAGATTTTGTAGAGGATACACGATGGTGCCGGAAGTGTAGGAATCCCGATCGTAGCTAAAATACTCCGTAATGGGGATTGGTTGCAGGGAGTTATCGATCACCAACAGGATATTGTGTCCGGCGCTTCCGGTCACATTGATGCCATTGCCATCACTGATCTTGGCATACAAAGTGGGGGAGGTGCTCACGGTATCTCCTTCCCGGAAATCATAGGATCCCAGGTAGAGAGAGATTGTGGGCGGGCCGTCGTTTGCAGGCGCGTCAGGCAACACTTCGTCGGATAGCGCCAAGGGGTGGTAATAGGACAGATAGTCTTTCTTATTGGCTGCATCCCAGTGATACGCGGTGATCAATCCGGTGTTTCCGCTGATGATATCGTCAGGGACATAAAATCCGCCGTCAAACTCAGAATTGGATACTGAGACGCCACCATCAAAGATCTTGGTGCCGGCCTGACTGACAGCGATATGGCCGATGGAGTATTGACGCAGTGGATCATAAGCCATCAGCTGAGCTTCACCGGAAAGTCCCATTGCGCTGAATCTGCCTTGCAGGCGCGCCAACTCACGCGAATGCAGAGTGTTTCGGGATTCATTTCCTGTGATGATCGTCATCGTGCTATCGCGTTCCGGCGGGGTGATGCGCAGGTTTGGATCTCCAAAGAGGATGTACATTTCGTCATTGATCGTGCTCTGGGTATAACGCAGCTTGGCATTTGCCAGAGAGTATCCCACGGGATTGCGGTAGTTCACGATGTTGGCCAGGAAGTGGATCATCAGGCCATGATTGGGATCCGGAAAGCTCTTACGAGTGGCTCCCACGGAGGCGATTGCTCCTCGATTGTCCAAGAGCACGGTCTTTTGGCCCAGGCTCTCATAGGCCCAATGATCAAAGGCCGAAACCTCACAAGAGGCTGTGATGAAGAGCGGTAGCATATCCGGATTTTGGAAGCGACCCATATCCGTGGCACCAGTGAAGTAATTTTGCATGCCAAGGGCATCGAAAGAGCCATGGCCAACGTAGTACCAGAGAAACTTGCCCTGATTGATCTGGTTGAAGAGCTCGTCCCGCACTCTGGGTTTGTTCAAAAAACTCGTCATAATCCCATTCCTGGGCAAAGATCTTCTCATTGTAAACAGCCGGGTTCAAGGTATTGGCCAAAGCCTGCATATCCCGTGTGTGTTGCCAATCCGTGGTGGTGTCTCCATTCACAAAGTCATCGGCCAGGAAGACCATGCTGTTGCGCCATAGCCCGGGTTTTGGGTTTTGGGTATAACGCCGGAAGTTGTTGAGCATATTGTTCAGCTCATTCATATTTGACACCGGATAGCGCCCCACAGCGATCTCAGGATAAGTGTTTGTGGTGATCATGGCGTAATAATCATCCGACACGTTGGGAGGCGTGGTATTGGGATGCTGATAGATCATAATGCGGTTCTGATTTGCGGCACTGCGGGAGTAATTTCGCCAATCAAGTGAACCCAGACCCAATAGCGTGAGCGATTGAATCTTGGGAGCAGGGGCATTGTGATATAGATAACGCACATATTGCCGAACCGCAGCGGGATCGGGGTGTCCGCCATTGAACTGATTGAAGATATCTTCTTGCAGCACCACCTTGGTGCTGTAACCCCAGTTTTGCTGATACATCTGAGCCAATTCCTGAGCTTTTTCGAAGAATTCGGATGGGCTCACGATCACGCTTTGGATTGCCCCGCCAAGCTCAGCGAGATTGGTGGGATTTACCCTTTGCACTAGAACAGGGCTGAGAAGCTCTTCCGGACGGCTGAGATAGTAGCGGGTGGAAGCATTGCTCTGACCCACGAAAGAGAATCCGCTGCCCTGAGTCTCATAAGGCAGGACGCTGACTGTGTAGTCATCAGCCACGCGATACACGCTGATGTTTGAAGCAGAACCGCTGAAGTTATACCGGGCCGTGACACCACCATAGCCGTTGACGCTGTATTGGGCGTTTCCCTTCACCAGAGCTTTGTCGTAGCTCACACGGATGTAATCCAGAAAGAGATTATCCGGCATAGTGCGCAAGACTCGAATCTTGATCCGATTGGTACCGGGACGGAAGGCACTGGTATTTCGACTAAAATTGAACATGCCGTTACCCGCCCAGCTGTGCACATTGGGATCGGCCTGATTGGAGCTGACGATCTCGTCGTTTACAAACACGGTTATCCGGTGGGTGATGGTGGAACTCACGTTTTCTTGACGGATGCGAAAAGACAGGGTGTTTGCTTCGGAGGCAAAAAGGTCTGGCAGATCAATGTCAAAATTGTAATCCAGAGTACTGCTGCCAAACTTCGGGTCATATACCAGATGTATCCGGTTTGCTCTCTGCGCTGGCTTTCCGTCTCCAGATGCACGAATTCCGGATGAGATGAGTATTCAGTGCTGAAATTGGGTATAGCCACATCTGTGGGCATGCGCAGGGGTTCAGACGCGAAGTCTCCGGCAAAAGTGAGCCAATAGACATAGTTGTGGGAATAGGGATTGTGATATAGGGAGTTATTCTCCACCTGGATGGAGTTATTGTGTTCCCATCCGCTACGGTCTGAACCGTAAAAGACTATGTAATCTGAGCTGTCGAAGCTGCCGTCGGCTTCTCCCACCACCCGGATCGGGACTTCTTTAAACTCATTTCCCGGGCTATTGGCGATGAAGGCCATTGGTTTGCCGGTGCTGGTGAACAGCCTGAAGCTGCGAGGATCGATCTCAGATATCGGGAATCCACTGAGCTGGGATGGATTGATCCGAAACATGCCCCTTTTGTCTGTCTCAATCCTTAGCCACCAGGGGGAACGTGAAAAATCCGCGTAATTGATGGTGGCTCTATCAGTAGCTTGCCAGAACTTAGCGTCATCGGGGTTTAGCACTTGTTTCAGGAATATTTCAGCCATGGGATCGGTGGCGGGCATGCTCTTTGCAGCGAAGTCACCTTTGATATTGATCCGGATCAGAGCTGAGGTCGTGAGCGTGAGGCTGTATTGACCGTCATATTGAACGGGATTGATGATGAAGGGCACAAAGGAATGTGAGCGATAAAGATGGGTATCCAGACTGCTGAGCAAAGCTTGCTGCTGACTACGGTACAGCTCTTCAGAGATTTCATAGCGGTAAAGGGACATGTCGTTTTCGCTATCAGGGAAAGGGACAGGCCGGATCCGCTGTTCGAGAGTAATCTGCTTTGTGCTGCTGGAAATCACCTGATAATCAGCGCTGCCATAAGGGGGGATGCCTACCTTGAATTCCAGGGGAAGGCAAGGATGGC
>JAJOKA010000024.1 GCA_021206555.1 Candidatus Cloacimonadota bacterium
TAAAGAACCAGATCAAGGAAGGCATCAAGAAGAACCACTGGGTGGATAAAATTGCCGGGAGAGAGAATCCTGGCCACCGAACTGGATGTGTCCTATATGACCGTGCGCAAGGCCATCTCAGAATTGGTTGACGAAGGCGTGCTATACAAACAGGCCACCAAAGGTACCTTCATCAGTCACAAGAAGGTCAACACCAAGGTAACTCATAATATCGGTTTCCTGCTGGATGAAGATATCAAAGAAGGCATCTCCAGTCCCTACTACTCCCTCGTCTTCAAATCCCTCGAGGAAGCGGCAACCCGAAATGGCTATAACCTGCTGTTTTTCTCTGACTTCAAGGATCTGAATCCGCTGCGCAATCCCAAAAAGATCGATGGCCTGATCATCTCCTGCTTCCCGCGCATCGAAGACCGCATTCAGGAGATCAAACGCTTTCTGCCCATCGTACTTCTGGACAATGTGGCTTCGGACAAATCCATTCCTTCGGTGACCATTGATAACTTCCATAGTTGCAGCGAATCTGCCCAGTATCTCTTGTCTTTGGGACATCGGCGCATCGGATTTGTCTCCGGCTTGCTGGATTCCGATATCTGTAAAGACCGGCTCTTTGGTTATACCAGCGCTTTGGTCCGCCATGGCATAGAAGAGGATAAATCCCTGATCTACAAAGGGGACTACTCCCACGACTCCGGTGAGAAGGCAGCCAGATACTTTATTTCGATGCAAGATCCTCCCACGGCTATCATGTGTGCCAATGATTCCATGGCCATCGGGGCCATGAAGGTGATCCGCGAAAACGGTCTCCATATTCCTGAAGATATCAGCATCATTGGCTTTGATGATATCCTCGTGGCCTCCAGAGTCTTTCCGGCTCTCAGCACCAATGCCGCACCCATCGACGGTATCGCGGCCAAAGCCGTTGAATTGCTTTTGTCCGAAATGCAGGGCAATCCCACGGACTACCGGCATATCATCCTCAGAGCGCAATTGATCAAAAGGGATTCCTGCGCGGCCCCCCATTCCGCTTAAGTCCCATCGGGACGGTATTTTAGATAGTTATTCAAGAACAACGATAATCCAGTTTGAGTCCCATCGGGACGGCATTTTAGATAGCCCGCAAGGTACCCAAATACCTCCTCTGAGTCCCATTGGGACGATATTTTAGATACTCCTATTGATCCGGTGGATCAACGTGGTTCACGGTTCTGTATATCGTATCTAAAATGCCGTTCCTACGGAACTCAATCCCTTGTTTTACAATCGCCTGCTATCTGAAATACCGTTCCTACGGAACTCAGGCTGTTGACCAAGTCTAAGATAATCCATATGATGCGGGATTGGGTAGAACTTAACTGAAAGCCAGCTTTCATCACCGACAATGAAAGCCGAGGGGATAGGATTGCAGACGTCTCGTCTGCACAAGCAGCGAAGCTGCTTTCTTTTCTCGGCCTGCGGCCTCGTTCGACACGAGGACGTGTCGAATCCTTCCCTAGCCTCGCTCGACACGGGGACGTGTCGAATCCTGCATTCTCAATTCTCAATTCTCAATTCTCAATTAAAACGCTGTTTTCATCACATTCCAGTTTGCCAGCACCAAATCAGCCACGGTGTTTACCGGCATGCTGCTGCCCAAAGGATCCAGGGTTTGGAGTTCCAGTTTGTATTCACGGGCCAG
Source organism: Candidatus Cloacimonadota bacterium (assembly GCA_021206555.1). GTDB lineage: Bacteria > Cloacimonadota > Cloacimonadia > Cloacimonadales > Cloacimonadaceae > UBA5456. Next base: position 1,676 of record JAJOKA010000024.1, read on the forward strand.
CACTTCCGCGGATTTGGGATTTTGCTGAGGTTCGATGAAGATGCTTTTCACATGGTGTTCGCGGATCTTTTTGCCCAGTTCAGCCAGGTCTCTGGCGGAGGGTTCTTTGCCCGGAGAGGCTTGCACCCAGCCCAGGTAGTGGATATTGTAATCTCTCGTGAAGTAATGAAAGCTGTTGTGATAGGTCACCAAAGCAGCCTCTTTGAATTCAGCGCGCTCGCTATTGATCCTGGCGTGTGCTTCGCTCAGCTCTTTGATGATGATGTCGTGGTTGCGAGTGATCACCGGAGCGTAATCCGGGAAGAGCACCACCAATTCATTCTTGAGCTGGTGCAGAGCTTTTGCAGCATGAGGGGGGAAGTCCACAGATGCGGGTCAGCAGAACCGTGATGGTGATGCTCATGCGCTTCTTCAGCAGCTTCATGCTCGTGGTCATGATCCTCCGCTTCGGCATGGGCGTGATGGTGGCCGTGCATCTGCTTCTCGCGCACTTGATTCAGGGAATCCAGAGCAACGAGGTCGCGCAGCAAATCAGCTGCCACGAGGTGTTTGGTAGGAACCTTGTCCAAAGCCTGCGCCAGGAAGCTTTCCAGCCCCATTCCGTTTGAGAAGATGAGCGCGGCACTGTGCAGATCCTTCAGATCGGCAGGTTGGGCGCTCCAGGTGTGCGGTGAGGCGTTAGGCGGGATCAGGCTGCGCACTTCGATGCCATCGCCCACCATTTGTTTGATCAAAAGCTGATAGGGATGGATGGTCGTGATGATCAGGGGTTTGCTGCCGCCATCTTCAGCGCTCTTGGCTTTGCAGCCCAGGCTGAATACAAAGAGAACAAGGATTAATAGGATGTAGATTCGGTTCATGGTATACTCCTTCAAGCTTGGCGGGAGACTCCCCGGTGAAAGGGAATCTCCCATATCAAAAACGTTATTCCATGTTGCGCAGGAGGCTGGTGAGCAAGCGCACTCCCGCCCGGTAGCGCCATAGGAATGGATGCCGGAAGCTTTGTCGGTCAAGGCAGTGCCGGCGATGTCGATGTGAATCCAGGGTTTTTCCTGGACAAATTCGCGAATGAAGAGTGCCGCTGTGATGCAGCCGCCAGGGGGCCACCCACATTCTTCAGATCAGCAACTTCGGATTTGATGAGTTCTTTGTAAGGCTCGTGCAAAGGCATTTTCCACACTAATTCGCCGGAGGCATCGGAGGCCTCATTGAGCTTATGCAGCCAGGCATCGTCGTTGCCCAAGACCGCAGCATAATCCTTGCCCAAAGCGGCAACGGCAGCACCGGTGAGAGTGGCGATATCCAGGACGCGATCAGCCTTTTCCTTTTCCAGGGCATAGTGGATGGCATCGACCAGAGTAAGGCGGCCTTCGGCATCGGTATTGATCACTTCAATGGTCTTTCCGGCCATGGAGGTGATGATGTCTCCGGGGCGATATGCCTCACCGCTGATCATGTTTTCAGCAGCAGCAATGATGCCCACTACGTTTACCTTCAGTTTCAGAGTGGAGATGGCAGCCATGGCTCCGATCACGGCAGCAGACGCCGCCCATATCGTTTTTCATATTCACCATGCCGGGACCGGGTTTGATGCAATATCCACCGGTATCAAAGGTGAGTCCTTTGCCCACCAGAGCGGTGAGTTCGTGCTTTTGATCGGGGTTGCCCATATAACGCATGATGATCAGCTTGGGGTCGCTTTTGGAGCCTTTGCCCACAGCCAGCAGGGCTTCCATTTTCAGGCGTTTGAGCTTGTCCACAGAGTGGACTTCGATGGAGAAGCCATATTGCAAGGCGGCTTTCTTGGCGTGTTCGGCCAGGCTTTCGGGATTCAGGATATTGGCCGGTTCGTTCACCAGATCACGAGCCAGATTGGTGGCTTCAGCATAGATTCTGCCTTCCAGGATGCCCGATTGATGTGCCGGGTGTTTTTGGTGCTGAGCAGGAGATGGATGCACTCAATTTCGTGCACTTCGTCGTGGCTGAGATATTTGTTGAACTTATAGGTGCTGAGGAGGGCGGATTCAGCCAGGACGTGGCCCAGGATCACGTCATTCACGATAGGCTCAAAACCCATCAGGACGTGGATCTGCCGCGCTTTGAGGCGAGTGGCAGTGCGCCAGCAATTGGCGAATAAAGTGCGCAGTTTGTGAGTATTCAGTTCGGAGTTTTTGCCGGCTCCGCAGAGGATGATGATCTGTCTCTTTTTGCCATGCATTCTGGTGAAAGAGCTGATCTTGCCGTGGGCAAAAGTGAATTCCTCGGCCTTGATGAATGAATCCAGATCCTGCTTTAGTTCGTCGTCAATAAAGTCCAGATCCTCAGGTTTCGCGTCCTCTTCATGGATCAAAACCAGGGTGTCTAAATGCTCCGGTAACTTGCGGGAAACATCAATTTTCATGGTTACTCCTTATATCTATACATATCATTGTTCACTGTTAGAAGTCATCCGACAAACTGAGGTAAACCTGAGGCTTGCTGATGTGGGAAAGATCCGTCAGCCAGGCTACATCGAGCTTGAGCACAAAGTAGCCCACGTTCAGACGTGGCCCGAAGCCATAGCCCAGTTTCACATCTTCCAAAAGGCCGTCACGCGCGCCCCGGAAGGCTTTGTTGTCGTCCCACACAGCGCCGATATCCACATAGGCTGAGCCCCGGATATTGCCGATGGTGAGCGGGATGGGAAAGGCCAGGGCCAGATAGTCCAGCAAGGGATAGCGCAGTTCCACGCTGCCCAGAACCTTCTTTTGTCCGGAGAGATTGCGGGATAGCGCTCTCACGCCATAATAGCCGCCCAAAGAGAAGCGATCCGGACTATTGCCGGTGCTGATTCCGGCATTAGCTCTCAGGGCCAGGGAATAGCGCTTGCTAAAGAGATTGTAACTGCGGATATCCAGGTAGTTCGTCAGATAGTCCAGATCCTGGCTGGCAAAGGCTTTGCGGATGGTATAGTTTGCTCGCCAGCCCACCAGGGGGCCGGTGGAGCCAAAGAGAGCATTGTCCCACACCAGGGATATTCCCGGGGTCACGGCTTTGCCTTCGGAGTGGTCTATATTGTTGATCCATTGGCCGGTAGATATATTCTGGTTTGGCAAATAGTCCCAATTGCGCTCATATTGGAAGAGCATGCTGTCAAACTCCAGGCGGGAAAAGCGGCTGAAGGGATAGCGCGCCAGGAAATACAGCCCGGTTTGTCGCTGCCGCAAGCGATAATAGTCATATCCCCAGGGGCGAAGATCGCGGTAGTAGGTTTCATCAAAGAAGTTATATACACCCAGGCCCAGGTCTGTCCTGCGTTTCAGGTAAAGGTAGGTGAGCAGGAAATTGGTCTCGTCCAGTCGGTCGGTTATGCCCAGATTGAGGCCAATGGCGTGATCCCCCATGAGGTCGCTGAAGCCCAGTTCCACACTGCCCACAGCACCGCCACTGGTGGAATACGCAGCTCCACCCCACACACGATCCAGCATAAAGCGGGGACGGTATTTCTTGATGGTGGGAGGGGTATCGGAAGGGCTGGTGGGACGCTCATCCCAGCTATAGTTGGTGGCGATCAGCGTGCTATCCGGGATCGTGGGCTCAAAACCGCTGAAAACCGGACGTCTGGCATTTTGCGTGTTTACAGGGTTCTTTCTGGGGACGGACACCCGTTGGCGAGGGCCATAGTTTGCCAGGCGCTCAAAGTCTATGCGGTCAAGCAGATCGCCATCCTGATGGTAAAGTGTGGGCAGAGGATAATCCCGATATTCCAGATTGTTCAAAGGGCTGTTTTCAAAGTAGATATTCCAGCCTTCAGCGAAGAAGTTTGAGATCAGCATATAGTTATTGTCAGCCGAAATGTCCGCGCTGTAAACCCCGGAGATCACCTTGGTGAGAGGGGCAAGCTGCCCGGTCTCGGGTGTCGATGATTTCCAGGTTCGCGATGTCGTCTCGATGCGAGAGGAAGACGATCTTCTTTCCCCCATCGGTATAGAAAGGCATCGTGCAGTCAAAGCTTTCCCGGGTGATCTGAAGGATTTCACCGCTTTCGAGATTCAGCTCAAAGATATCACTGGTGAGATTGGCAAAGAAGCCATAGCGGGAAGAGCCCTCGGCTTCATCACGCTCGGAGGCAAAGATCACCTTGGTGCCATCAGGAGAAAAGCGGGCTTGCATATCGTTGTATGAATCATTGGTGAGAGCCCGGACTTCTTCGCTATCCAGGTTGAGCAGGAAGATGTCTGCTTGCATGCCTTTTTGCGCGCTGAGCAGCATGCTTTGACCATCCGGAGCGACGTCGATCTCAAAGATCGAGGCCATCTGTGGAAGGCTGATGCTGCGCGTTATCTTTTCTCTGTCCACATCCAGAATGTGAATGCGGTCTCCGGTGGAGGTTTTGGCTACAAAAGCAATGTGCCTGCCATCGGGAAACCAGCTGATATTGCTGCGAAAGTAGTGAAACTCCTCCATCTTCGGGGTGGATTCACCGGTGATCAGTTTGCGGGGTTTTTTTGAGGCCATGGGTGCCGGCCATCCAGATGCTGTAGCGCGCTCCACGATCGGAATAGTATACATATCTGCTGCCATCCGGGGAAAGCGAGGAGCAAAATTGAAGTAAGAGCCGTCTTTTTGTGATCTGTGCGCCGTTCATAGACCTCAGAGGGAATCTGATGAGTGTTTACCACGGGGAAGTAATCCCGCTTCAGTTGGTATTTCCAGCGCGATTCCAGCTCCTTGAATTCCATAGCGAAGACGCGTTTGGTGGCTTCTTCCAGGCTGTTCATCGTGCGCAGGGAATAGAAGTATTCGCTCACCTTCTCGCGACCATAGGTGTCCGCGATGTAGGTAAGGAAACTTTCACCAAGGCGATAGGCCAGATATCCGCCTAAAAAGTCCAGGCCGGGAAGCTTGTCGTTCACCACCAGATCCAGGATGAACATGTTGTTGTAAGGGTTTTTGCCACCGATGGAGAGAAATTCCGGCAAACCTTCGGAAAACCAGAAGGGGAAAGATGCGGGACGCAGAGACTCGATGGCATTGGTCACGCGGTTGTCCAAGCCGTTGATATAGGCATGGGTAAGCTCGTGGGTCAGCAGTTCTTCCAGATTGCTATAAGAGCCATCAAAAGGCACCACCACACGGTTGCGCAAG
>JAJOKA010000072.1 GCA_021206555.1 Candidatus Cloacimonadota bacterium
CACTAAGGATGTCTGCTTTGACAGAAAGTCACAAACTCCAGAATGCGGCAGGATGCAGCATCTACAAACAAAAAACCCCTGAACTGAGCAGGGGTAAATGGGACTTTATGTGAAAATGGTTTAGAAGTTATAGCTCCCGCCTCCTTCAAGGCTCCGGTACGCGGGCAGTCTGAAGCGCGTTTTGAGGGCTGTTCGGGGTGAAAGAAACTGAAGGGAGCCTTAAGATTGCTCTTCCAATATGGAATCTGAGCATTCTTTGTGGCAGCTTTCACATCGCTAATCGTGGCGGCCATGAGATCGGGAAAATCCATCATATCTTCGGTCATGTTTTTGAACAAAGCATGAGTAAAGACGCTGTATTTGCTGTCTTTGGCCCTAAGCTCTTTATCCAGAGCAGAGGCCATGGCAAAAGCCTGATTATTGGCCAGTTTACCGATTGCTGCCAGTCCTTTATCCTTGCCACAGGGGTTTTTGAGGAATGAGCCCGGCACTTGGCGGGATTCCAGAAACACGAAAGATTCCGTGGCTCGGGACAGCGCTTCCAGCACTACATCAACGCTGATGGATTGTTCTTCTTTGGATTTGGGATCAGGCACCGGGAGCAGATAGTTCTTTTCGCATTCCTGTTTGGTGAAACCACTGAAATAAAACACCGCGACATCACCGGTCTGAAGAGTCTTCTTGAATTTATCCAGTGCCGCGTTGAACTGGCTATAGGTAAGATTGGTCTTGTGCTCCACGCTGTAGTCCAGCGCCAAAAAGGGCATCCGCGGCAAGCTGAGCATCGTTCAGGCTGCTCTTAAAGCTATGCTTATCCAGAGTGGAATTGCTATCACCAGTGCTTTTCTCTGACGCAAAAGCGCCCAGACAGATCATCAGGATCAGCCAGGTAATCAGATACTTTTTCATCGTTACTCCTATCGAAGATTCTTGATCGAGTTAATAGCCTTTGAGGGATGGGCTAATCCGTCAAGCTATAAATTCTCCACCTATTACAAAGGCAGGACCGAAATCCTGCCTTTTATCATTGATTAGCTTAGTTATTGGGTTATACGAGTCCCTGGTCACACATGGCATTGGCAACCTTGAGGAATCCGGCGATGTTTGCGCCTTTCACATAGTTTACCCAGCCATCAGCTTGAACGCCGTTTTCGCGGCAAGCTTCGTGGATGTTGCGCATGATGGAGTGAAGCTTTTCGTCCACTTCTTCCCGATTCCAGTTCAAACGCATCGAGTTCTGAGTCATTTCCAAGCCGGAGGTAGCCACGCCACCTGCGTTTTGCAGCTTTGCCGGGGGCAAAGAGGATCTTGGCATTCATGAAGATTTCTACAGCTTCAGGGGATGCAAGGCATGTTCGCGGCTTCAGCCACGCACATGCAACCGTTGTTGATCAGGTTCTGAGCGTCTTCGGCATTGAGTTCGTTCTGAGTGGCGCAAGGAATGGCCACATCTACTTTCACTTCCCATGGGCGTTTGCCGGGGAAGAACTTGCTGCCGGGGAATCTGTCAGCATAGTCGCATACGCGATCGTTGTTCGAAGCGCGAAGCTCAAGCAGATAATCGATCTTTTCGGCATCAAGGCCGGCTTCATCAAGGATGTAGCCGTCAGGACCGGAGATAGTAATCACCTTGCCACCCAGTTCCACGATCTTTTGAGCTGCGCCCCAGGCCACGTTACCAAAGCCGGAGAGAGCCACTTTTTTGCCTTCGAAGGTAGTGCCTTTGGTTTTCAGCATTTCTTCGGCAAAGTAAACGACGCCAAAGCCGGTGGCTTCCGGACGAATCAGGCTGCCGCCCCAGGTTCTGCCTTTACCGGTAAGCACACCGGTGAATTCATTGCTGAGTTTCTTGTACATACCGAACATGTAGCCGATCTCACGTCCACCCACACCGATATCACCGGCAGGAACGTCCAGATTGGGGCCAATGTGACGATACAGTTCAGCCATGAAAGACTGGCAGAAACGCATGATTTCAGCATCGGAACGACCTTTCGCGTCAAAATCACTACCGCCCTTACCGCCGCCCATAGGCAGAGTGGTAAGGCTGTTTTTGAAAATCTGTTCGAAGCCCAGGAACTTCAAAATGGAGAGGTTTACGCTGGGGTGAAAGCGTAAGCCGCCTTTGTAGGGGCCGATGGCGCTATTGAACTGCACGCGGTAACCACGATTGACATGGACATCACCTTTGTCGTCCATCCAGGGGACTCGGAAAATGATGACACGTTCGGGCTCTACGATACGTTCGAGAATGTTGTTCTTTACGAAGCGGGGATTGCTTTCGTAAGCATCCCAGATTGTCTCGACAACTTCTTTGACTGCTGAAGAAACTCGGGTTCTCCAGCGTTCTTTGCTGCGACCTTGGCCATGAATTCATTAAAGGTCATTTGGATTCCTCCATTTGGTATTTTTTGTTTTTTGCCAAGTTAAAAATCCGCATTTTTGTGTCAAGTAAATCTCATTGGCTTTGCGCAAATTGTCCGGTGTCACCTTATATGAGCTCTTCAAAATACGTTTTTGCTTGACTCAATATGCCCCCACCGTGATCTTGCATGAATCAATAACACGGAGTTTACACTATGCGTAAGATCGATTATCACAAAGAGATAGAGAAGATATGCAGCTTCCTGAAGAGCTATCTTGCTGCCAGCGGATTCAATAAATATATCCTCGGCGTGTCCGGCGGTATAGATAGCGCGCTTTCTGCTGCTTTGGCGGTTCGAGCCATCGGCAAGGAAAACGTGATCGGCATTTTGATGCCCTATAAGCACAGCAATCCGCAAAGTCTGGCTGATGGCCTCACGCTCTGCCAAAGCCTGGATATCAGTCATGAAGTGGTGGATATCACCGGCATCGTTGACGCCTATTTTGATGCTCGCGAAAGAGACGCAGACCCTTTGCGCAGAGGGAATTGGATGGCGCGGGCCAGGATGTGTGTGCTTTTTGATCTATCTGCAAAACATAGAGCCCTGGTAGTAGGCACCAGCAATCAAAGCGAGCTGATGACGGGATACTTTACCCAATATGGAGATTCCGCCTGCGCCATCGAACCCATCGGCCAGCTCTATAAGACAGAAGTGTGGGGAATGGCCGGAGTGCTGGGTATTCCTGAGGTTATCATAGCGAAAACCCCCAGCGCGGATCTCTGGCAAGATCAAAGCGATGAAGGCGAGATGGGCATCAGATACCATGATTTGGACGAAATCCTTTATGCCATCAGCAATATGGACGATACTTCGGTCTTTGACCCTGACAAGCTCAAGACCGTGTACAAGCTGATCGCCAGAAGCCAATTCAAGCGGGTCTCTCCTCCCCTACCGGAGCAGCCATGTTCAATATAAACCTGAAGGATCGCTGTAAAAAATGTAAGGTTGAGCGTGCTTTACGCCTATGTCCACGCGCTAATCAAGGCCTATGCTGGCGTTGTTGCAACGCGCTACGTGTTGACCTCAAGTGTCCAGCCGACTGCCCTTACGCCGGAAAGCTGATTGCCAACAATCCAATGCCTGCTTTTAAAGCCGACAACATCGCTGAAATGCAGCAGGTCATCAAACGCCATATCGATCTCTGGGTGCACAAAAGCCGTGAAGATCTGGATCATCAGAGTCCCGCGGAGTATGCCGAAGCCCATCCGGATGACATGCTAAAATGGCTGACGGGATTTCAATACCCGGACTATTTCCCGCTGGATTATCTGATGCGAAAGCTGGAACTGGATCTTGAGCCCGCAGAATCCGGTAGCAATCCTGAAGATGTAGCAGCTGAGTATATTTCTCATATCATTGCCCTGGAATACGATGAGCTTTTGCTACACACCATGAATGCCTCCTCTCTGCCCGAGTTGCAGCACCGTTATGCTGATCTTTTGAGCACGGTTCCCTTCCTCAAAAAAGTGAAGAGCTATAGCTTCATCCACACTGCCCGTAGCGAAGACGGAGCTCAGTGTGTGGTATTCATGGAACTGAACCATAAACAGGAATGGTGCCTGATCCTGAGGCAGGAAGATGGCAAATGGTATGTGCGGCAAAACATCAATGGCAACCCCAGCCTCTATTTCAAGCAGAATGCTCTCTACGAAAAGATTGCCGGTCATCTGGCAAACTCTGAAGATCAAAAGGCATATTTCGAGATCGCTGAAGCTTTGCGCAGCTATGTGGATAGCGCTGATCTCTATTATTACAGGGCTCTGTATTGGCTCTTGGTAAAGCAGCAGGACACGCCAAGGTGGATCTCTTCAATGCCATCGCTTTGGACAATCACTTCACTCCGCCCTATATGCACCTGGGACTGATATATCTGAATGAAAAGAACTATGCTGAAGCGCGCTTGTGGTTTGCGGCAATGGCAGAGATTGATCCCGAAAACCCTGACGCGGCAAACAACCTGGCGATTGCCACTCTGGCTGAAGGTGACAAAGATGCCGCGATAGCCCTCTGGAAATTAGTGCTACAAAAACATCCAACTTACGAAATGGCAAGGAAGAATCTTGAGCTCTACGGATAAGGCATATATGCAGCTGGCCATGCGCGAGGCTGAAAAGGCTCGGGGGCACACCAGTCCCAATCCCTTTGTGGGCGCAATCATCGTGAAAGACGGCAAGATCCTGGCAAAAGGACGAACCCAAAGCTACGGTTCTGATCACGCGGAAGTGGACGCTCTGATCAAGGCAGGAGCTGAGGCCAAAGGCGCAAGCATGTATGTAACTTTGGAACCCTGCTGTCACTATGGCAAAACTCCACCTTGCACCAAAGCCATCATCAAAGCCGGGATTAGAAAAGTGATCATCGGCATTGAAGACCCCAATCCTCTGGTGGCAGGGAAAGGGATAGAAGAGCTTAGAACTGCCGGCATCGAAGTGGTGGAAGGCATATTGTCAGAAGCAATCAGAACCCAAAATGAAGCCTTCCTCTGCCATATCCAAAAGCAGCGACCCTTTGTAATCTGGAAGGCAGCCTTATCCCTGGATGGTAAATTTGCCGCAATGATGGCAGCTCTCAGTGGATCACGAACGAAGCAGCCAGAAGCTTGGTGCATCGCTATCGTGCTCAATCAGACGCGGTGCTATCCGGGATTCGCAAGTGTGCAAAGGATGATGCCATGCTCAACGCTCGTGGTACAGAGGAGCGAAACAGCCTTTACGAGTAGTCTTGGACCCCTTGCTCGAACTGAACCCCAGATCCCGCTTCGCGCTTTGCGCGAAGGACTATCCCGGTCTGGTTTTCTATCACAGCGCGGAAGCACTAAGGGCAGATCAACTCGCCAGCCTGGGACTCGAACTGGTCAAAGTAGCGGGTAATGAAAGTGAACTGGAACTAAATGAAGTAATGAACATATTGCATCAAAGAGGAGTGAATACGCTCTTCCTGGAACGGGAAACATACTCAGCGAAGCCTTCCTCAGAGCGAGATTGGTGGATAAATGCCTGATCTTTTATGGCAACAAGATCATCGGAGCAAAAACGCCATTCTTAGTGGGCTTGATCCAGGCTCCATCCACAACGCGTGGAACTTAAGGGATACCAAGTTCAAGAAACTGGGGGACAACCTCCTGCTATCCGGATATCCGGTATATGACCCAAGCAAGCCTGGCCTGGGCGCCACCTACTTGAAAACCCTAAAACCTTAAAACTCTAAAACCCAAAAACCTCTCAGTTATAGCTAAAATCCGCTTGTTTCCTTAATTGTGGGATCACGCCAAACCGAGGGTTCCAGGCAAACTCTGAGCGCTGGATCATCCTGCCCATATCATCATAGCTGTAGCGAATGCTTTTGACCAAGGTATCCTCAGCTTCAAAGTACTGCTCTTCAATGAGATTACCCACATAGTCATAGCGATATTCCTGGCGAAAGAGGAGTGAATCTTGGGGATTCATGGCAATCAGGGCGATCAGCCGGTCATCCTCATTATAAAGATAGCTGTGGATTTCGATGAGCTCATCAGCATAATCGAAGACATTTTGCTGCATCAACCTGGTTGATTCATCCGCGATGCTTTGAGCATAGCGATGCACATAGCCCACCTGGCTGTAATCCAATGTCCACAATTCGGATTTGGCTTGATGCAAACGGAGAGAACGCTTATTGATGAGCTTGCCTTTAGCATCGTACTCGAGGAATGTGCTCTCGCCCGGCAAATCTCCGGCAATCTCCACAGAGCGGGCATTTAAGAGATTCATATGATTAAAATCCAGTATCTCTTTTGTCGCAGGATTTGAGCTGATATTCTGCACTCGGCGACCAAGATGGGTTTTGTTCCCCTTTTGGATCACCTGATCCACGATGTTGCCTTGAGCGTCATAATATCCGGTGCTGATGGTATTGAGGGTCAATATATTACGTCCGTGAGACTGGCGCACGGCAAAGGCTCTTTCATGCACCTCTTTGGTGCCGACATAGGGCTGGCCTTCCTGCGCGATTAAAGCAGAGAAGAGCAGGATGAACGCCCAGAAGAAGGCGATAGTTTTTTGCTGACAGTGCTTCATATATACACACTCCATATATCCAAAATTGTGGTAAACTCATCTTTAGCCTTTATCAGCAGGCCGGACAAGGCCTTAGGTTCCTGATTGATAGCAGTTTTCGATATCGCTGATAATATCTGCAAGGAGGGATAAAATTCATATTCAAGGCCGTGCCGCGAATGCCATGCGCGAAGAAAGGCAATGCGTGATTTTATCCATTGTTTCAATGGGCTGATTGCAGATCGGAC
>JAJOKA010000030.1 GCA_021206555.1 Candidatus Cloacimonadota bacterium
TAAAGAGATGCCCTCCGCAGTGAAACGTTCTGGGATCTTCCTAAACTTGGTAGTGGGATCTACTTCAATTACGCTGAGCGAAGGAGGCAGGATTTTGGCCAGGAACAGGATTACCGTTCTCAAATGAACCTGGGTACCGCCCTTTGTCTTTTAAGCCTGATGCCATTTTTGCTGCTTGCCCAGCCGCAGTACATTTTGAGGGTGAAAGGCTCGAGTTTTCACTTATACGATGCGCATCTTCCAACACGCTGGTCTGGACAGTAAGCGGTGATTTCTATCTGAGTAACCTGCAAAGCGATGCCCTTAGCCGATTGATCGTGTTTCCGGTTCCATCCTCCTCAGACATTGGAAAGGCTGAGAACATAAAGCTTGATCTGATGCAACCCTCTGATAGCCTGGCGGTCGAACTAATGGGGCATAGCGAAAAAGGCTTCAGTTTCCGCTTGGATATGTCTCCTCGCAGTTTCGCCAAGTTACGTATCAGCTACAACCAGCAGATCAGCGGTAAAACTGCTCACTATGTGCTGCTAACTGCCAACTCATGGGGCAGACCGCTTCCTTTCTGTGAAATGACCCTGATCCTGGGACCTGGTATCGAGCTGGATGACCTGCCTTTTCACTCGCCCAGCATGAGTTCCGGTGAGAAAGGAAAGGTGTTTCACTGGCAGTTTCTGGACTTCAGTCCTGAAAGAGACTTCATTGTCAGGATCAAGTAATCCACACTTGGCCGATTATACAAAGGGATGTTCACCCGAATGAACAGAGCACAAATCTTGAAAAAGCGAGTTTACCGTCACTCTGATGGATGCCGATGTAACGCCATATCTGGAAAAGCTTAGGCTACCAGTGACTCTATACCTGTGGGGAGTTTAATGAAGCCACTCCCAAATCCACCAAATACTTCCGGGAACTGACCCCCAAGGCGCAGATCCGGGTGTTTGAAGGAGCCTCTCATCAGCATCACATTGAAAGTAAAAAGGAATACAACGAGCTGCTTCGGAGCTTTATTGCAGACAACGAAGCGCGCTGAATGAGCACAGGGAGACATTTTGGACAGCAAAACCAAGATCAAACATTTGCTACAGGTTTTTCAAACCGCGTATAGGGCTCGGGCAGTGGAGGAAGTGGATGCTTTCCTGGACAGCACTTTTGGCAAGCAAGGTTTTGCCTCCATCATCGGAACCGGTGATGGCGAATTATGTCTTTCGCGTCAGAGCATCAGGGATTTGTTCATCAGTGATTGGAAATACTGGGGAGAGCTGGAGTTAGATATTGAAAACGCCATCATCAGGGAGCACGGTGAAGCTGCCTGGTGCCATGTCCCGGCCACAGTGAAATACAGCTTTTCCGACGATGATGCCACTTATTTCAGATTTGTCTCCTTCATCGAGGAGTTTTTTGACGGCAAGAGCTATGATTCCCGCAAGAGCACAGGGGTCAAACTCACGGAAATCAATTGGCTTTTGGCGCATTTTCTGCACCCCAGAGAACCGCAAGAAAATCGGGAGTATCTTTGGAAACTAAGGATTTACTTTGTTTTGGAATATCTGGATGAGAGCTGGATTATCCGCCATATCCAGTTTTCTTTTCCTCGCGATCTTCCCTTTGCGGATGCCAGATTCCATCCCGATACCTATTTCGAGAAGAGCTATCAACGAGAGCTGGAGCAGTATCGCGGTATCAGCGGGATTCAAAGCGGATTTGGCCACAGTGAAATGTATTTCTTGCAGGATTTTTGCGGCTCATATCCGGGAAAGCGAGTCAGAATGAAGATATCCCGCGCTTCTTTTCCGAGGATGCGCTGCTGATGGGCACGGATAGCATCCTGATCCGGGGAGCGCAAGCCATTGCCACAAAGATCGATAGCCTCCGTGATCATTGGGATGAAATCGAGCTGAATCTTCAGGATAGCGCGCGGCATAGAGCAGGGGAATCATTCTTCTTTCATGCTTCAGGGCTCTTCAAAAAGCACATCGCGGATGAGGATTTGCTGGAAGCTACAGCCGCAAAGGTGCAGAGCGTTTTGCGCGCGGAGATCTCACCCAAAGACAAGCTGTTTGTGATTCGACGCGATATCTCAAACTCCCTCAAAGAGCTGATGTATGGACAAGAATACATCCATCCATTCCGCTTTGATGCCTTCATTGTCAAGCAGGATGATCACTTATGCTTTGACTATCTGCAATTTTCCTTCGCGCAGGAGAACATCCTGGAGCAGATCAATAACGATTTTCTGGATCCGGGGGTAATCATGGCCATCTCCTATGCAGTTCTGGAATCCAATTCCTGTGTTATCAAAAAGGCTGAGTGGCCATCGTGACAGGAACTATGCCGATCGATTACTCTAATGGCATATTCCTAAGCGTTTGCGCGCTCTTCAGCTCGGCCGACCAGATCAGCGCATCAGCTTCAGTTCGGTATAGCTGATCTCTTCATTTAGAGCGCGGCGCACCGGAGCCAGGGTTTCCATACCCAGTTGTCTGAAGCATGCTCTAACTCTGGCCGTGTCTTCAGGGCTGAGAGGGTTATAGCTGGTCAGGATTTCGGGATCCAGCGTGCCGTCGGTTTCCAGATAGCGTTGCAAATGCTCCAGCAGCGTATCCAGGGTGAAGCCAAAACGCACCATGCATTCTTGGAGATTGTGCCCTTCTTTCAGGTAGGAAACCACCTCCATCGTCCTGCTAATTTTGCTTGGTCTGCTTGGTGGCGTGGCCTTTTTGAGCATGCTGTCAGGAATACCGCGGCTTTCGCAATACTCACGGATCACAGTGATGAACTCCAGTCCATAATGCTCTGCCTTGTAGGAGCCCACCCCATTGATCTTGAGCAGGCTTTCGATGCTTTGAGGATGATAGCCGCACATCTCACGGAGGCTTTTGTCGGTCAGAATGATGTAGGGAGGCACCTGTTGGCGTGCCGCGATCTGCCTGCGCAGCAACACCAGCTCTGTAAAAAGCTCATCCTCTTCATCTTCGGTAGTGGTCTTGAGCAGCACTTCCATCAGGGAGGCGGGCATCATAAAGCTGCGTTCACCTCTCAGGATTTCCCAACTGCGAGGAGTGAGCTTGAGGCTGAAACCGGGATAGCCCTGGATCAGGCTGCCATCCTTTTTCAGGGATTGAAACAGGCTGAACCACTGGGTTTCAGACCACTCTTTGCCAATGCCCCACACACTGAGTTCTGTATCCCCGGCTGCCATCAATTCCTTGGCTTTGGATCCTCTCAAGATCATGATAATGCGCTTGGCGGGGTATGCTTCCCGAGCGCGTGAGATTGCCGAGAGAAACATCTGGGCTTGCCGGCTGACGTCAATCTGCTCCGAGCTTGCTGCCAGACAGTTATCACACATCTGGCAATTGGATTCCGGATAGCGCTCTCCAAACCAGTTCAAAAGGGGAATTCTGCGGCATCCCGTGTGTTCGCAATAGCTTAGCATCGCCTCCAGATGGGCTTTGATGCTTTGGTTCAGGGCCGGATCCTCGCCATAGATGATTTTATTGAGGCTCATCACGTCGCCAAAGCTAAAGAGCAGCAGGCATGAAGATGGCAAGCCATCCCGTCCTGCCCGGCCGATTTCCTGGTAGTAAGATTCCAGGCTTTTGGGCAGATCCATGTGCACCACAAAGCGGATATTGGACTTGTTGATGCCCATCCCAAAGGCGATGGTGGCCACCATGATGGGAACCTCGATCGTTGATAAAAGCTTCCTGATTGCCGTGGCGCTCTTTGTCTGAGAGTCCCGCGTGATAGGGCAAAGCCTGAAAGCCTTCCAGTGCCAGACGGTTGGCGATGTCTTCCACCTTCTTACGGGTCATGCAATAGATGATTCCGCTCTCGCTACCATGATTCTTCAGAAAGCCGATCAAGCGTTGGAAGCTGTTTTTCTTGGGTTCCACCGCCAATAGCAGATTGGGACGGTTGAAGCTCTCGATCCTCTGATGCTCCACAGGGATGCCAAGCTGGGCGCAGATATCTTCTCTCACTTTGGGGATGGCTGTGGCGGTGAGGGCAAAGCAAGGCAGCTGGGGAAAGCGAGCCCGAAGCTGGCTGAGTTGCCGGTATTCGGGCCGGAAATCATGCCCCCACATGGAGATGCAGTGCGCTTCATCGATGGCGATCAGGGAAGGGGGATGCTTTTCCAGAAGATCCAGAATCTGCCTCGCACCAAGGTTCCGGGGCATATAGAGCAGCTTCAGCTTTCCGCACTGGAGTTCTTTGCGTACCATCAGCTGTTCATCAGCGCTTTGCAGACTGTTGTGCATGGCAGCAGAAATGCCCCAATTGCCGCATCTGCATCACCTGATCCTTCATCAGCGAGATCATCGGTGAGACCACCAGGGCATAGCCATCCAGGATCATTGCCGGTAATTGATAACAAAGCGACTTTCCGGAGCCCGTGGGCATGATCGCCAGGAGTGATTTTCCCTTCAGCAGATCCATCACGATCTCCTGCTGCGCGCTGAGAAACTCGTTGAAACCAAAATACTGTTCCAAGGCCTGAAACACATGCTGTTCTGAATACTGCATCCGATACTCCTATATGAGCCTGGATAATTTTGCTCAATTTATCTGAGGCTTTTACCAGCTTTATCAGCCGCGTCATCCGGTCAAGCACTAAATCCCCCTTAAGAAAAATTGTTGACACATAAATGAGCATCAGAACTATAGTTTGTCGTAGAACATAGAAAGGTGGAGCCATGGATATCGTTTTCACAATAGGCCATTCCAATCACGAAGCAGAGCACGTTATCAAGCTATTGAAAAGAGCAGAAGCAGACCTCGTGCTGGACGTCCGATCCTCTCCCTGGTCCAAGCGTTATCCCCAATTCAACCGGGAAGAACTGTCCCCAGCGCTTAAACGTCAAGGGATTGGCTATGAGTGGTTTGGCAATTGGTTTGGGGCCAGACAGACTGATGAGAGCTTTTATATGCCGGCCGGTTGGTTGAACTATGCCTGGTACACGGCTTCTCCCAACTTTAGGGAAGGGATCAGGCAATTGGACTTACATTTGGCACAAGGGAAGGTACCCGTCCTGATGTGCGCGGAGAAAGACCCCTTCGATTGTCACCGCGCGATCATGGTGAGCCGGGCATTGAGCCTGCTGGGCTATGAGATCAGGCACATCCTTGCTGATAGCTCGATCCAAACTCAGGCTCAGCTGGACAAACGCTTGCTGGATAAGTATTTCCCCCACCGGGATGAACCGGATATCTTTGATCTCATCGAAGGTGAAACCGATCCGGCTCAAATCCTGGCCGATGCCTATCTCAAGCGCAATGAAGCCATAGCTTGGCGCTTGGAAAACCCGGAGGATTGATGAAGCTCTTCACCATTGGATTTGCCGGCAAGAACGCCTCGACCTTTTTTGGCATGCT
Organism: Candidatus Cloacimonadota bacterium; assembly: GCA_021206555.1. Lineage (GTDB taxonomy): Bacteria > Cloacimonadota > Cloacimonadia > Cloacimonadales > Cloacimonadaceae > UBA5456. The sequence continues at coordinate 5,377 of JAJOKA010000030.1, forward strand.
GCAAAAGGCTAAGGTCAGGACTCTTGTGGATATCCGGCTCAACAACCGCAGCCAGCTTGCCGGTTTTACCAAAGCCGGAGACTTGGAGTATTTCTTGAGAGAGCTCTCAGATATCAGCTATGTTCACAGTCCGGAACTCGCTCCCGATCAGGAGTTGCTGAATTCGATCCGCAGTAAGGAGATAGACTGGGATGGCTATAAGCTGCGCTTTGCCGCTTTGATGGAAGCGCGCGCGGCAGACAAACTGCTGCGAAAGCTTCTGCGCGAACTGCCCGGCCCCATCTGCCTGCTCTGTTCCGAGCCCCGGGCAGAGGATTGTCACCGCTCTCTGATAGCGCTCAGGATTCAGAAGCTGAAGCCAAAAGTTGAGGTGATCCATCTGTGACCAGGGAGCTCATCCTCCTGGCCGTATCACGTAAGTATGGCAAATACTGCGTGGCCGGGATTGACACCAATTCTGGTGGGTGGCTAAGACTGGTCACCACGGATTCAGACGCCCATTATGCCATCGATGCCAAAGACCTGATCATGGATAATGGCGAGGTAGCCACCAAGCTGGATATCGTGCGCATCGAGATCGTGGATAGAGCCTTTTCCTATTTCCAAAGTGAAAACTACGTCATCCGTAAACATACTCCCTGGCAATTCAAAGGGAAAGCCAACATAGCTGATGTGCTAAAAGTGCACTCTCCCAATCGTTCTGAATACATCTTTTATGATACCCAGAGACGCATCCCAAAGCAGTTCTATAGCGGCCTTAAGTTCTCTGAGATAGCATCCCTGCTCTTGATCAGCTCCGATTGCGCGCGAGTGCAGGTGCAGGATGTAAACCACAAACGCCGGGTGTGTCTCCATCTGCGCTATCAGGGACGGGATTATGAGCCCCTGCCCGTCACTGATCTGGAGTTCTGCGCTTTATGTGAGAAACTGGAGCCCGGGCTTTATCCCATGCGCAAGAAGGGGATTATGCTCTGCAGCGTGGGTGAATGCTATGAAAAGGATCAGTTTCATTACAAACTGGTGGCCGGGATCATGCTGGAGGAGCATGAACAGGTTGGTGGAACACACTAATCAGCCCGGTGCCCAATCTTTCCCCTCTGTCTTAGCTCCGGTTTAGCTCATATTCCCTTCATTTTATGGGGTGATCATAAGGTAAGCAGTAGCAAAAGCCGAGCTGAGGCCAAGGGCGCAGGGTGGGGGATTGGCTTGGCAGAAGGACTTATTGCTGCTTCAAGCTCTTGTGAGTAACTCCTTGTGCCACCAGGTTATCCTGCTCCATGAGCCAGGCTTCCAGGCCGATCTCCCGGATGCGTTCATTGTTGGTCAG
>JAJOKA010000093.1 GCA_021206555.1 Candidatus Cloacimonadota bacterium
CCATCTTCCACCACAGTACCAAGGCCGGTGGGGGTCAGGATTCCGCCCAGTCCGGCGCCAAAGGCACGCACGCGTTCCATCAGAGTACCCTGAGGCACGAGCTCGATCTCCATCTCACCGGCATTCATCTGGGCTTGAATGGCCTTGTTTGTGCCCAGATGGGACACTTGCGCGCTTTTGAGTAACTTGGCAACCACGAGTTTGCCCACGCCTCTGTTTTCCCAATCGGAAGCGATCACGATCATGTGCAGGTCTTTCACTTTGCGCTCTACGATGGCATCGATGACGCATTCCGGGGCACCGACGGCCAAAAAAACCACCGATGGCCAGGCGACTACCATCGGGAATCAAGCTTGCAGCTTCAGCTGCGGAAATCACTTTCACCATTTTTTCTCCTAATGAGCTGATAATTCTTTTAGTACTTTGATATCGGCAGGCCTCAAAATGTCAATGTTTTTCGGATTCAACAAGGTAGGCTTCGATCAGGTATTTATCCTTGGCAGCAAGAGTCACCCGGAGATAGATGCCGTCTTCCCGGTAATCCTCACTCTCGATATGGCCGATCTCATGCAGTTGCGAGACCATACCAGTCTGGGCATAGGGCAGTTTGACCGCGTAGCACTGATTGTTCATCAGCTTGGTTTCCACGGCTGCCAAAAGCTCATCGATGTTCTGATCCAAAGCAGCGGAAATGGCGATGGAATCCTCAAAATAGCGGTTCAACATCTTCCCCAAGCGCTCATCGATGAGATCGGATTTGTTCAACACCAGGATTTGGGGGATATGATCCGCTTCGATGCTTTTCAGCACTTCATTTACCTGTTCAATATAGTATTCATGCCGGGGATCGGAGATATCCACCACGTGCAGCAGCAAATCCGCGTCCATGGCTTCCATCAGAGTTGCTCGGAATGAGGCAACCAGATGATGCGGGAGATCCGAAATGAAGCCCACTGTGTCCGAGATCACCACTGGGTTTCCGGTGGTGAGCTTGAGCTGCCTGCTGGTGGAATCCAGAGTGGCAAAGAGCCGATCTTCCACCAAGACTCCGGCATCGGTCAAGCGATTGAAGAGAGTGGATTTACCAGCATTGGTATAGCCTACCAGGCAGATCTTTCCGGTTTTATCTCGCTGTTTGCGTTGGGTTTCTTTGTGCTTGGTGATGGCATCGATGGCTTTATTGATCTTGCTGATATTGGTGCGAATGAGGCGTTTATCGATCTCGATCTGTTTCTCACCCATACCCCGGCTGGCGGACCCGCCCGCACTGCGAGCGCTGCCACGTTCTTTATCAAAGTGTCCCCAAAGCCGTTTGAGCCTGGGCAATTGGTATTGCAATTCAGCCAGCTTTACCTGAAGCTTGGCTTCACGGGTCCTGGCATGTTGATGGAAGATGGAGAGGATCAGTTCGGTGCGGTCTATCACCCTGATATGGAAGGTCTTTTCGATGTTGCGCCCTTGCATGGGACTCAGCTCTTCATTGATAATCAGGACGTCTGCTTTGGCGCCAAAGAACTTCGCACTGAGCTCCTCCAAAAAGCCTTTCCCGAAATAAGTGCTGCGTTCGGGTTGAGCTCGCTTTTGGGTATAGCGTCCCAAGACGTGATCCCTGCGGTATCAGCCAGGCGTTCCAGTTCATCGAGGGAAGCCTCGCTTTCTTCAAGATTCTCTTTTTGTCTGACCAGGCTGGCGATGAACGCGCATTTCTCGTCTGTCTCGAGCTCTTCCCATTCTTCTTCAAGCTCATATTCTTCGTATATATAGTCTTGCGACATATTAAACTCCTTGCCAATTTGGATATCTGGTTTGTGCTTCTGTGCCGGAGCAAAGGGTCACTCACGGCGTGCGGATCTGCTGCCTTCAAGGCTTCTAACAGGCTATGGGAGGCGGGAGCTTCTTAATTGATCACGGCTATCTTTCCTTTGGCTCGTTCATCGTCCATTTCGATGAGGTAATAATACACCCCGCTGGATACTCTGCGACCATTGTTGTTTTGCAGGTTCCAACGCCAGGTGATCCTGTTGTTATCGGGATTAAAGGGGCCGATATCAGCTTTGAAAACCAGGTTTCCGGCGGCTGAGTAGATGGCAATTCTGCCCTTTTTGTGCGGTGGGAAATTCAGGAAGACCATCTCACTATGCTGGTTACGATTAACGGGATTGGGATAGACTTTGAGATCACTGAGATCTTTGATGTCACGCAGGGCAAAACGGGCAAGATTGTGTTGGGGAGAGATCACATTCCCACTGAGGTCGGTGACAAACTCCACGCGGATGTAATATGCCTGATCGCTATGCCTGAGGGCGTGGCTCAAGCTGATGGTGATCTTATCCCCATTGCCGAGACGGCTACAATACGGTTATCAGGATCATTGGCCGGACAGCTGAGAGTGTAGTTTCCCAAATACTGCGCGGAGGATAGGGCCAGCTCTTCACTAAAGTGGATTTGCAATTGCTTTCTGTCCTCTGAGATCACGGTAGCGATGATCCGGGGCGCTTCCAGATCCGGGATGTAAGCAAAGCTGTAGTCAAGCTGTTGCATGGGCACACCGCTATGGCCAAAGATCCCTTCCAGATGCAAGGTAAAGAGGCTGTCGATGACGGGAATCTCATCCCTGAAGCGCAATTGCACACCACGGTTTTGGGCAATGCTATTGGCCGAATTGGGACGACCCAGATAGGGAGAAACGCTGTAGTATCCCGGGCTGAGGAAGCGGCTGGGCAACACTTGGTTGAAGATCAGACGGAGCTCCCGGTTGCCGGCCATGGTGATGCTTTCCACAAAGGGCGGAATATCCGGGATGGCCTCCAGCCAGGCACTGGGCATGCTTTCGGAAGGGTTCTCTTGCAAGTGTACGGCAGCAATGGCATAGCGGTAGGCATGAGCGGGAATGAGGCCGGAATCCAGATAGCTCTGCCCCACGACGTTGTCGATAAGGCTGATCTCGCCGGCTTCATTCTTGCGATAGATCCTGTAAAAAATCAGCATCTTGAGGAATCCAGGATAGCAATACATCGCTCTCGTTCAAAGGCGCTGCAGTAAAATTGACCGGAGTGCCGGGACCGGAGAAAGGAGCGTCTATGCCCCACTGCACGGCGATCAGAGAGTCCGCGCTCACCTGGTAATTGGTGATCGCCCAGGCTTTGTCGGATTGATCCCGGAAGGTAGCCATGCGGTAATTTGCCCAGCTATCTCCCATAAATACAGGCACAAACTCACCATTCATGTATTTGAGCACATAGAGGCTGGGGCTGATGCCCAATACGATCTCATCCTGACCGTCACCATCCATATCCATCACCACAATGGCGTTTTGGGAGATCACGCCATTGAACATCACATGTCCCATGCTCTGATAATCGTTATTGCCGACAGCTGTGAAGGCTTCGAAATACCAATAATTGAGGTTGGGATTCAGGATGTTGGTATTGTAACCACCCACGATGAAATCGGTCTGGCCATCACCGTTAAAATCTCCACTGGCAAGCTGATAGGTATTGGCCACCGGCATGCGATAATGCCAGGTCATGGGAGCTTCCGCGTTGTTCAGTACCTCGAAGATCATCACGTCGCCATCGGTATCCGCTGTCAGGATGTCCTTGCGGTTATCGCCATCAAGATTGGCGACGATCACGGTGGGAATAAAGTTGTTCCTCAGGTTTGTCTGAGTGGTATTTCTGAGGGTGTTTCTGGCGCTGAGGAGGCCCTGGGTGTTTCTGGAATAGATTTGGATAACGCGTTCTGCAGGAAGGTTCTTGACTAAAAGCAGGTCTGTAGTGCCATTACCGTCATAATCTGCCATGGTGCCACCGGTGATACCGGGATCAGTCCATAAAAGTGAATCCCGGCTGGGATATAGGGCACCCACCGGAGTCTCCCAGAGATGGGCAGTATCGGCTTTGATCAGAAGCAGTTCCAGACCCCGGGTATTGGTGTTTCCAATGTCCAGAGGCCAGCCGGTATCGCCAAACCAATTGGTCTGAGTGTGCACATTGTTATGCGGTTCATAGCTGAAGATCTGACCATAACCGGCCAGGGGAATATCCATGGCCACATATTCCGGGATTCCGCTACCATTGAAATCTACCCAGCGATTGAGCGGCACTCTGGCTTTGCCGATGGGTTGATGGCTGTAACCATGGGTTGGGACGCTATTGTAGACAATCTCCATGAAGTCTTCGTAAAGCTGGCTGGTGTAGGTGAGGTTTGCACTGTTTGTGGCGGAAAAGCGTATAGAGATGGGTCCCTGAGGGACATCCGAAGGCAGAGCCCACACCTGCAGGCTGTCCCGCAGAGTGCCAAAGACCTTTGTGTGATAGCCATCCGAGCCATATACATCCAGCTCGGTGATCACCGCTTCATCAAAACCGGCACTGATATAGAAACGCAGATTGGCACGATCATAGCGGCTAAAACCACCCAGCTTTTCAGGACGCAAGACCGGGATGCTGCGATCCACAGTGATGGTGCGAAAGTAGTTATATTTCATCAGGTTGTTTTGTAGCTTCTGATACTGCAAACGCAGCATGTATGTACCTTCGGGAAAACTGGGTGGGATATAGAATTCGCCCAGGCGCCCATTTACCACTTGCTGAGTGTGATACAGAGGCTGGGATGTGTGTTCCCGAGCATCCTTCCAGTCCGTCATGCTGGGATCCGTGATGCTGCGATACATCAGGGTATAGCGGGCAAAATCCTCGCCATACACGCTGCCGGAGATCTGAACGGTGGAATTCACCCCGATCTGATCGACGGGATCAGTGATCTCCACAAAGGGTGGATTGGTGTTGTCCAAAAGCTTCTGCACATTCAGCAGGCCGTGCCCGGTCTGGATATCAAAGCCCGTGGCTCCCAGATCGTCTGTGGCGCTAAGCAAGCGTGCTCTGACTTCGGCAGGGGACAAACCCGGAACCAGGGACAGGAGTAACGCGATGCTACCGGTGACGTATGGGGCGCTCATCGAGGTGCCACTCATCTCCATATACATGTCTGATCCGCTATCCTTGTATGTGGAAAGGATCAGTTCACCCGGAGCCACCAGATCAAGATCGTGACCATAGCTGGAGAATCCGGAAAGAATCTTGGCACTATTCACGCTGCCCACAGAGATCACGGTGGAAAGCTTGGCAGGATAGCTCAGAATGGGGCCGGGAGTGTTTCGCAGAGCTACCAGGGTCACACCCCTGTCATAGGCATATTCACAAGCATCGGCGATTATGGCAGAATAATTGGGGTCTCCCCAGCTCATATTGACTACGTGAGCACCATTATCCGCAGCATAGATGATGGCAGCAGCGGCATCATCGTCTTGAAGATATCCATCGCCGGTGGAGGTTCTGAACCCCGCTCTCAAGGGCAGGATGGATATATCCCAACACACGCCGGAAATACCGATGCCATTGTTGCCCCGGGCTCCGATGATCCCCGATACGTGGGTGCCATGGTAGTTCTCGTCGTTCACATCATTATCGGGATCAAGGTAATCCCCCAAGGCCACATCTGCCATCTCCGGAGCGTGAACAAAGTCCCAGCCACACCAATCGTCGATGTAGCCATTGCCGTCATCATCGATGCCATTATCAGGGATCTCATGCGGATTGATATATACATTATCTTTGAGATCGGGATGGTTGATCAGTAGTCCGCTATCGATCACGCCGACAATGATTTGCCGGTTGCCGGTGGTATAGCTCCAGGCTTGGGGAATGGAGGAAAGATGATGCAACTGCCGGGCAAACATCGGATCATTGGGCACGGTATGCAGCTTGCGCAGATAGTTCGGCTCCACATACTCAATGCCGGCAAAGCTGAGGCTCTTCATTTGAGCCACATCCGGCATGACGCTGAGATTCACTTTGAAGTAGCGATTGCCGGGCATCCCCCGCATAGGCTGAATGCTCTTGACTCCGAAACTCTGGAGATAGGAGTCAAAGGTGGCAAGACCGGTCTTATCCTGCTTGACCTGAATGTTGTCAGTGGTCTTGAAGAGCAGCTGACCGGGGGTATAAGCCGGCACTGCTGCAAGGCTGACAGCAAGCAGCAGGAGCAATAGAGTGGCAAGATGTTTTACACTTAGCATAGATCGATATTCATCCCTTAGAAGTTATAGCGCAGGCCAAAGCTATGCACGTCGCCCAGTCCTTTGTCCATCGCAGCGAAGCCATAGTCGATCACAAAGCTGGAGAGCTCGATGCCCATTCCGGCAGTAAAGCTTTCGGCGTCGAAGTTCAGTTTATAGCCCCCTCGGAGATAGAGCCTTTCCACCAGCTTCAGTTCCGCGCTCAGAGTATAGCGAAGATCGGAGTCAACCGCGGAGATCACTCCGGCTTCCAGGCCCAGATGCTGTTGCCCCAGCTCAAATCCCTTATACATATCCACATCAAAGCTGAAGGGCAGTTTGGCGGCTTCCAGATCGGTTTTATTGGCTACTCCCAGATTGCGCGCAGCCAGAGATACCGCGCTATCCTTGAGGGGAGGCAGAGCGGTGAACCCAAAATCCGTGGCCATAGCCAGGGAGGAAGCGGTATCCAGCTTCTGATAGATCACGCCGAGATTCACTCCGGCATAGAGATAGGGGTTCAAGC
>JAJOKA010000140.1 GCA_021206555.1 Candidatus Cloacimonadota bacterium
ATAGGACACAATGACACCATGTAAGGCCCGGGATAAGCTTCCGGGCTTTACTTTTTGGCTCAGAGGTTCAGCATCTACCCATCAATGATTACGCAATTCCGGCCTGATTGATTACCTCTGCATCAGATCGCTCTCCCTGCCGCATTATAATGGGGCCAAAGTGCAGAAACCTGATTTCCTCGGATAGATTGTGGCAGAAGTGTCTTTCTGTAGTTGTTGATAATATTCAGCTCTGAAATCTCAATAATTCGCAGATAATCACTTGACAGTCACAAGCACATAATAAAGGTTGCAATATAAGACTTGGAGTCGCCATTTTATGATGCGCTGCTCGCCAGCAAGGAGATGCCATGATGATTTTTAAGATGTGGTCAATGAAAGCCAGTAATCCGGCTGTGACTGCATATCTGAAAACAGCAAACCTGTAAGCAACAATGAACAAGGAGGAAACGTGAAACGCGTAAGTTTATCAATTCTCATTATAGCCCTGCTCTTTATCGGCAGATTGGGTGGCGCAAACCACATGGAATACTTTTGCCGAATTGAGGGCGAGCATAGTGGATCAAACTTCGGATCGTCCATGGTAAGTTTAGATTATAATGGCGATGGCTACGATGATCTGATTGCCCTCTCTTCATCCTGGCACCCGGATGGAATCTACGAACCCTCTACGAGCACGGGGAAGCTATACTACTATATGGGAGGCCCGGATTTTAACAATGTAGCGGATTACAGCTTTTCCGGATCTTTTCCAGGGCACTACAGTGGTTATCTTCGTAATGCCGGTGATGTAAATGGCGATGGTCGGCAGGATTTCTTCTGGCATACTGGAGCCAGGACTCTCCCCGGGGACGAGCATCTATCTTATAGCCTTTATATCTACTACGGCAAGGACATCCCCACGGATCAACCAGATTTTGAAATGCATGTACCGAAAACTGGATTGAGTGGATTCTCTGTAAGGCCCTTGGGCGATATCAATGGTGATGGTTTTGCCGATTTGGCCATTGTATATCAATACTCTGCATCATCAGCACTAGGAACCCTGATCAAAGTGCTGCTGGGAGGAAGCTTCGAAGAAGTATTCTTTTATGGGCAGACTATTGCTTGGTTAGTATTAGATGGAGTGGGTGATGTAAATGGAGATGGAATTGATGATGCCGTGCTAATCCATGGACCAGCACTTGATTATAGCTATTCATTGTTTTTCGGCAGTGAAAGCTTTCCCGCTTTGGATAGCTTGATGATATATGAGCCATACACTGGCTGGAACTCCCAGTTTGCCTGCGGGGTAGGCGATGTGAATGGAGATGGCATAGATGATTTTGTGCCTGTGCCAGAAAAACTCTGGTTTGGTTCGGAGACCATCAGCCCAGTCTGGGACATTGATCTGCCGCTGGGATACTTTGCGGCTGGAAGTGGATCCCCAGCAATGATCCACGGCGATCTGAATGGAGATGGTTATCAGGATATCATTGGCGGAGATTACCATAACAGTGGCATTGTAGCTGTCTGGCTGGGCTCTGCCAACTTCAATGGTACACCAGACCTGTTTCTTGTGCATCCCATGGGTTACTCAGGTGACCAATTTGGCTGGGCTAAGGCTGCCGGGGACTTTGATGGGGATGGCAATTGTGACTTAGCAATATCAGTCAGGTGGTCAGGTGCATCAAGTGCATTTCCAGGAGATATATATGTGTTCAAAGGCAATGCGGAACTCAAAGACACCACGGTTAGCATCGATGATCCCGTTCAGATTCCCATGCCGGACATGGCCTGGACCTTCGAGGCATACCCCAATCCCCTGCTCAACAATGCGCTGAACATATCGATAACGCGGAAACCGGCCAATAAAGCCCTGCCGGATCTGCTTTCCCTTTACAACACCAGAGGACAGAAGGTGTTTGAAAGAAAGATCAGCGAGGGGGAATGGGTAAAGGATTCATTTACAGATATTGTCCCCGAGCTTCCCTCCGGGATCTATTTTATCACCCTAACTGGTAGATCGGGACACCGGGCTACCAAGAGAATGATCATTACAAACTAACCAGGAGAACATCATGAAAACATATATATTGGTGCTCACCTTGTTAGGTGTGCTGTTTTCTCCACTGTTTGCCATCAACGATATGTCGGTGATTGCGGAATTTCAGGGCGAGCATCACCGTTCTGGATATGGTTTTACAATAGAAAGCCTGGATTTCAACCATGACGATGTAGGCTTACACTATGTGCTAAGGCAAGTACCATCAACCATGATGTTCACTATTATGTGGGGGGGGGTGACTTTATGGAGCAAGTTGTCTTGGAATATGCTTACAATAATGCCATAAGCTCAATCTCCGGGGTAGCTGATCTTTTTATTGTGGCTTCCTATTTGTGAGAATCATGGGGACTGGGGATTGGGGACTTGGAACTGGGGACTGGTGACCTGAAAACCTCAAATCGTTAGAACCCAAAAACCTACAAGATCATGCAGATCATAGAGATCATGGGGATCAGAGTTCCATCACACCATAGATAAAAATCCGCGCGATCAGCGTAATCCGTGTGCCATCTATTCTTACTCGCTTACCCCGCTGCTGGAAGTCGAAAGCGCTTTGGCACCATAGTCTCCGATACATGATTGGAAGACAAGCGTACTTAGCGTGGCTTCTTAGGAACCGGGATAGCGCTTACGACTCCCAGTGAGGCATCTCCGCGTCAATCTGCGCTTTTATCCGCGACAATCTGCGGGAAACCAGAACCGCATACCCAATCCAAAATTGTTTAGCATTTGTCCAGTGATTGTCCAGCTAAGAGATTATGAGAGCCACGTTCGCCCAATATGCATAAGCGATGGGGCGAAGCTGTATTTACTAAAGATTTGAGAATGGCCGGAGGCATGGCTAGTGGAGGATTTGGCACAGCGTGTTGAGCATTTTCCACAAGTTTTCTCGCCAAGCCTGCCAATTTCGCAAAGCAATGCTTGACACAATGATAAGCTGCTTTTTCTAAGGCATATATGTGTATCTATATGAGCATGAGTCAGTGAAGCTGGTGAACGATGTGCTCCGGCTTCAAGCACCCCAATCACAAGGAGTTTTTATAGTAAATGCCCCTGCGCTTTGCCACCCAAAGGAGGTGAACATGAAAAGCGGATTGACAGTTTTGGTTTTTATCCTGTTGCTGGGTTTCCTGGCAGCCGGTGAAGTGCGCGAAATCCCCTTCAGAGATATTGAAACCATCGCCCTCGGACAAGCCAAAGAGTTTTGGGGTGAGGTGGATGCCGATGATGCCATCCCGCTCTATGATCGCGATGGCAAGCTTTTGGCCTGGCAATTTAACTTCTCCAAAGGCAAAGCTTTTCCGGCCAGAGATGCATTGCTCAACCGGATCATTGCGGATGACACAAATCTCTTTGAGAGCAAATGGGCCACGGAGGAATTTGGCTGCATGACCCTTGGCGCCAGAACTGATAAGCCGGTGATCATGGGCTTCGCGGATGGGCTTTCCTATTCTTACAGCTATTACAAAGAGCTACAGCGTCTGGCAGGGGAAAAACTGGGGACGAAGTATGAAGTGAAGCGTGAGGTCTTTGTCAGCTTTGGCAGTCGCTGGCTTCAGGTGAGTGATGGCCGAAGTGACTATTTTGTGAAAGCCTTGCCTCCGGCACAAATCCTAAGTCCTGAGGATTTTGCCGAGGTGGTGTCCTTCCCGGAATATCCTCCCAAGAATACCGACTACAGTCAGAATTGGGAGATGGCAATGCAGGGCAGCACCCAAAGCAGGGCAATCGTGTATATCTCATACGCGGACTATATGCCTTCCATTCGTTGGTCGTATGGTTGCACGCCCACGGCCGGCGCGCACGTTGCCGCATATTGGGATAATATCTCAATGTTTCGGGATGGGGATTACTCCACTCTGGTAGGGGCCACCTACTCCAGGATCGATCCTGTAACCGGTGAACACTGTTTTCACATGCCGGATGCGCTTCCTCTGATCGCGGATTTTATGGATACCTGGGATATGGGCGCACCATGCCCTGGATGGTGGATGACGGCATGGCGGAGTTCTTTAGCTACAAAGGGCATGATTCCTGGTGTTTTAACAACGATTTCATCATCAACTACTTCTTCGATATTGACGCAATGTATTCTGATCTGGTCAGAGAGGTAAATGCCAGCTATCCCACCATCATGGGGGTCTGGGGACACACTGTGACAGGCTTTGGCTACTCCACCACCGAACAGATGGTGGCCATCCACAATTCCAATTCGCCGGCGATTGACAACTGGCATATCGATGAGTTCTGGCAATTGGCCCAGATTCATCCCCGTCCCAAAGCAGGCTGCGCGATCAATATCATTCATCCCGATGGCGGGCAGGGTTGGATCGACAACGGCCCGGATTTCGAGACCTACCTTGCCGGCAGTATCATGGAGATAAGCTGGATTGGCGACTTTCTACCCAATACCACAGTGGAAATCCTGATCTCGCCCGTTTCTACCTATGGGGTAGATGATCAATGGTATGAGATCGCAGCAGCAGCTCCGAATACCGGCAGCTACAGCTGGCAAATTCCACAGCACTGGCAGGGTGAGGATTATCGAATTGTACTGCAAGTGCTGGATGCTGAAGGCAATATCCTGGGTGTGGATGGCAGCTATGGCTCCTTTACAATCATCCCCGGAGGGGGGGACTCCGGATCTAATCATCGATGAAAGCGTGTCCATGCTGATGAGCCCGAGCTACTTCAGGTTCACACCCACGGGTTCTGCCTGGAACGCGGTGGGCTTGCGCATCCCGGTTAGCTCTGATCCGGCATATAACAGCCTGAGCAGGTTAAGCCTTTACTCTCCAGACTTTCAGGAATTGCTGGTGGCAGGGCAACCAAACTATGCCAAAGTAAACTGGCTGGCCATGGATAAAAACCACGCGGATTGGAACTTCTTTGGGCTCAAAGCCGAAATCCAGCCTTTTAAGAGCTACAATGTGCTGGAGCATGAAGGTGGCTTGCATACACTGGCTTTGGGCGCAAACCCCGGCATTAGCTGGGGAAGCTCTGATGTGTGCAAGATCTGGGATCTGGAGCTGAGTCCCGGATTCTATCGGATATCTCTGAGCAACAGCTATATGGCAGATTTTGGCATCGGACTCTGCTCTTCCCAGGGAGACACGCAAAACTACATCACGCCTGCCACATTGATGGCATTTCAGGATCGAACGGGATTATCGACGGGTGAATCATTCATCGTCGAAATCAGCCAAACTGACGTCTATGGTTTCATCGCCTGGTCAAACAACACATTCAGCGGAACCATCAGCATCAGCATTGCAGATCCGGGCTATTGGACGGGAGCGCTGGATACAAACTGGCACAATCCCGGTAACTGGCAACCGGTACTGTCCCGGACGCGGATGCTGATATCACCATTCCGGGAGCTTTAGCCCGCTATCCGGTGGTCAGCAATCCTGCCACTTGCGCCAGCCTGTTTGTGGCTAATGGAGGCATGCTGGTGCTGACCAACGAACTAAGCGTTACCGGCCTTGCCACGATATCCGGCATCCTCAGGCTCAATGGTGCAAACCCGATCCTCAGCTGCAACAATGACATCATCTGGACACCCACGGCGCTGCTCCATGAAATTACCAGCGGGATCTTCAAATGTGGGCGGAAACTGGATAGCGCTGGATGGGGCTGATACCAATATGAATTGGAGCACTGTGAATTTCGTGGGCAGTAATCCAGCTCGAATGCAAATCAATTCAGATTTAGCGGCTTTCAAGCACTTAAATATCAGCAAAAGTGACGGCGCCAGGATCGCAATTGATGAAGAAAGCACCAAAAACATCGTGATCCGGGGCAACCTCACGGTGAATCCAGGAGCAGTCTTGCGCAATAGCTGTGATTATGACGTGGTTCTCTATGGCAATCTCAGCTCTTCGGGCGGCTTGATCTTTGAAAACTGCGCGCTCAGAATGCTCAATCGCACCGGCAACCAATCGATCAGTCTTTCGGGAGCGAACAGACTTTACAGCCTGGTGATCGATAGTAGCTATGAAGTGTCCTTGCATAGCAATCTTCCGCTCCACGGATCCATGCTGATCGAAAACGGCACCTTCAATGCCGGCAACAACGTGATCACCGTGTATGGAGATTGGAACAACGATGCCGGACTGGGCAGCCTGATTGGAAATGGGCACAAGGTAGTCTTTGCCGGCAGCTACAATGCGGATTGCGATGAAACCGGCTTCGACATCTTGGAATTGAACAAGATCAATGGAGCAGAGTTACGCGTCCCCCCTGGCGCAACCCTTGCTTGCCAAAGCTATGATTGGAGCTCAGGAGCACTGAGAGTGCTGGAACAATGCCCAGTTCATCGCCGATGATCTGGCCGATTCCAGCATCTTGGGACATTACTATCTGGAAGGAGGCTTGATCGAATTGCACCAGGACGGCGCGCAAAAGCGTGAACCTCAACGCGGATATCTATATGCAGGGAGGCATCTTTAACGTCTATGGCGGTTCAGGTCAACACAGGCTCCTAGGGGCTCACAACC
>JAJOKA010000040.1 GCA_021206555.1 Candidatus Cloacimonadota bacterium
GTTTCCGGCCTTCATGTTGGGTCTGGCGACAAAGAGCGGAAACATGGCCGATGTGTTTGATGCTACCAGCAAGTTTATCGAACGCGATATGGAGATTCGCAAGAATATTAAGAAAGCCCTGGTCTCACCTATGTTTGCGGTGCTAGCTACCATCGGCGCGGTGATGTACTACGTGATAGATATTTTCCCGGCTACGGCTGAGATGTTTTTACGCTACGACATGCCCTTGCCTCCGCTGACCAAAGGCACTTTGGAGGTTAGTGATTGGCTGGCAATCTATTGGTGGACGATTGCCCTGGGGGTAGCCTTACCCATCGTGGCCATCTGGCGTTGGTGGAGCACGCCCAAGGGTCAGATCTGGCGAGACGCGCATATAGTAAAACTGCCGATAGTGGGGCACTTGATCCACAAATCTGCCATCGAAGTTTACTTTAGGGTTTTTGGCACCATCTATGGCGGAGCCGGAGACAACATTGAGACCATCAGAACAGCGGCCGAAGCTTGCCGTAATGCCTGGATGGAAGATAGAATCAAGAAAGTCACCATACCTCTTATGTTGAGCGAAGGTGAGGCCCTGGTGCCGGCCATGGAGGCCTCCGGAGTATTTAACCGCACCACATTGACCCGTCTGCGTACCGGACAGGAAACTGGAAACATCCTGCAAGCCGCGCAGCAAATCGCTACCTATTACGAAGCTGAGACTACCTATAAGATGAATAACTTGATCGAATATATTCAGACCATAGTGGGTTTGATCATTGCGATCGCTATTACCTTCTTAACCGTGGTATCTGCGGAGATTGCCACATGTGTCACCGCCGGATAAAATAGATGATACTCAACAAATTTGCCAGTTACTTGGTAACGAAACACATTTTTGAGCAAGAATTGGTGGAGCAAGCCAGCCGCAAGATGCTGGAATATGGTGAAAGCTCTGCCGGTGCTCTGGCAAAAATCCTGGTCAGCGATTTTGGAGCAGTACACGATGCAGTCTATGAAGCTCTGGCCAAGCATTATGCTTTCCCCGGCCTTGATGTAGAAGTAGAAGAACTCAGCTCACAACAGGAAGAAGAATGTAAAGCCATATTGGCCAAGATTCCTGAAGACCTGAAGAAGAAGCTACTGTACCACAAGATATTCCCTTTTACCATTGTAAAAAAAGACAGGGAAGCCTTGCAGGTTCTGGCCTCGGATCCAACCGATAAATTAATCCAGGAAATCGTGGAACAAAGCCCATACAAGCGCATCGAAATCTATTGGGCTCACCTGAAAACGATTGAGGATCTGATCGCGAAGCTGGCCCCGCAGAAAAACGAATTCCTTCAACTCTTGGAAGAAGCCGGACAGGTTTTAACAGATATTGACGACGGCTCGAGTGGGATGGAGCTAAACGAGCAAGCTCTGGATGAGGAAATCAATAAAAGCCTTTTGGTAAATCTCTTTGAAGGCGCGCTTTTGGAAGCGGTAAGCAAGGATGCCAGCGATATTCACATCATCGCGGCAAACCGCAACACCATCGATATCTTCTTCCGTGTGGATGGGAAGCTCCAGCTCTGGCATCGCCAGGAGGGTACTCCTCCGGAAGCGCTTTCAGCCGTAGTGAAAGACCGTTCGATCGGAGTAGATCGCTTTGAACGGGATACCGCGCAGGATGGCTTTGCCCAACGCTTGATCGACGGGCACCTGATCCGTTTCAGAATATCCATTATCCCGATAGTATCTTCAGAATATGACCGTCGCTTTGAAAGCATTGTGATCCGGGTGATTGATGACCGCAAGGTTATTACCGATTTCCGCAAACTGGGTTTTCAGGAGCAGGCCGAGCGTGAATTTGTGAAATCCATCTCTACTTCCAAAGGCATTATCATCGTCACCGGCCCTACCGGAAGCGGGAAATCCACCACCCTGATGGCGGCTTTGCACCATGTGATTAATCCCAGCGTGAACGTGCTTACCTGTGAAGACCCGGTGGAATATGTGATCAAAGGCGCGCGACAGCTGAAGATCGGGCACAAAATGACTTTTGATCAGGCCATCCGCGCGATCTTGAGGCACGATCCGGACGTGGTGATGGTGGGTGAAATCCGGGATAAAATTACAGCTGATCTGGCCGTCAAGCTGGCCAATACAGGGCACTTAACTTTCAGTACTTTGCATACGAATGATGCTCCTTCGGCCATCTCACGGCTTTACAAAATGGGCATCGAAACCTTTCTTTTGGCTTACTCAATCAACATCATCATTGCCCAGCGTTTGGTGCGTAAGCTATGTGTGCACTGCCGCAGACCGCTTTCCCAAGAGCATTGGCCGGCAGCGATGGCCATCGGACTTAGCCAGGAAGAGCTGGAGGCGGGAAGCATCTATGAACCGGTGGGATGCCCCAAATGCAGTAATGGCTACAAAGGCCGGGTGAACATTGCCGAAGCCTTGTATTTCTATCCGGAAGTCCGCAACGAGATAGTAAAATCCATAAACGATATCGATGAAGAGCGCCTGAGGGCCATTGCTGAAAGGCATGGCATGCTATCCATGCGGGCCAGCGGGATTGACCGCATGCGTCATGGGCTTACCGATCTCACGGAAGTGCTCTTTGCTACGGCTGAGGATTGACCCATGAATCTGATGGAAATGGTTTTGGCTCTGATCGCGGTAGTGCTGTTCACCAGCATAGCGCTGAACTACAATCGCCACGTGATGGATCAAAACGATCTATTGATCAATGCCACTCAGTATGTGCAGGCCACTCAGCTTTGTCATACCGTGCTGGACGAGATCGATTCCAAGCTCTTTGCCCGTATGCTTGCCTTCAACAACATCATCAGCACCTATCACAATCAGACCCGAACCATCGATCTGAACTTTCCGGGTGATACATATCAGATCAGTATCGAAGCGGTTAGCTGTGACTCAGTAGGAGTGGAACTCACAGTGTTGCCCGTCAATAATATCTATAGAAGGGTGCGCGTAACTGCCACCACACCGGGGCTGAAAGTGCCCGTTACATTGCAACGGCTATATACTAAGACTCATCTGAACTTATAATGGGTGTACTGCTTGATGTCATCGGATCAATCGTCATCGGCGCTACCTTGGTGCTGATGGTGATCTCTTTGCAATTTCAACTACAGGAAGCGGCAGATCGCGCATATTATCTGAAAGAGATGGTGGATCACATGGATCAATGCGCTACCAAGCTCAATAGCGTGGTGGCCTTGGCTGGAGTGGGGCTCTCACCGAGTACAGCGATCATCCACGCAACCGAGGATTCACTGGTCTTTTGGACCTATTGGGACTATCAGCAGGATCAGCTGGGGATCACGCCCGTGCGTCTCTCCATCAAACTTAGTGACGCTCCCGATCCATACGGGATCGCGGTGCTGTTGGCACAGGATAATGAACCGCTGGACGATCTGGGTTATCTTTTCTGGATTGATGAGCTCAAGTTTCGGTATTATACGAAGAATGATGTGCTAACTACCAGCGCTTCATTGGCTCGCTCCGCTGAGATTCGCATGGGCTTTTTTCATAATCCACCCCGGGCCGGCAGCAGTCCTATCCGCACAAAACTACAGTTTAAGTGTTATTTTATGAACGCTTACATGCGTGGAGCATAGGGGGATATATGGGACGCGCGATGTTAATCTTTGTAGTACTGATGACGGCCATTTACTCATCTGTGTTGGTTTCCATGCAGCGCCGATTGCTGGATTTGCCTCGAATTATTCAACGAAACCAATTGACCAAACAGGCAGAAAGTGTATCGGACTACGCGCTGCGAACGGCTATCCGCTATTCCGTGTTTTATGGACTGATGGCCGGCCCCAACGAAGTCATCATGTGGAATCAGGAGTATACTGGTTTTGATATCCAGGATTGTCAGATCGACAGCATTCGCTATACCTTTGTGGGGGATGCCACAGGTGACGGGAGTAACCACTACCGGGCTATCAGTTATGTGAGCGGAGAAGCGCAGGGACAGACAATTCAATATAGGGCAGAGCTTGCTTTCAGCTTTCCGCTGGCCGCTCTCTTGGATTTGGATTATTGCATTCATCTGGAGATGGATCAGCCGCAGTTTAACCCTTCCGAGAATTGGAACCATGTGATAGATTCCTCAGAGCATGAAAACGACGCGCTGTTTGTGGGCGACGTGGATACCCGTCCCATGGGGCAAGGAGTGGACGGCTGGAAATGCGCGAGCTTTGGCTCTGGTGGGGGTTACATCTACCACGAAGGCAATGAGACCATGGTGGTGGCTTCAAACTATACGCTGATGGCTTTCGCCAAGATTCGGGAAGGGCATCCCGCTGCCACTTTGGTGTGGTTACCCCCAGATCCGGATGATCCGGTGATTGCTGCTAATGGCCTGGGCTGGGGTAGCTTACGTAAAAAGCCAACCGGTGCCATATACTATCAGAATGGCAATATATACTTTGAAGCAGTTACGGAAAATGGTTTGACGGTTCAAACGAGTTCAGCTTTCGTCCCAGATGGGAAGTGGCCACACAACAAGGATAAATGGCACTTTTTTGCCATCACCTATGATCGTGGCAGAGTGAAAGGTTATATCAACGGCCTTCCTGTGGGAACCGCCACCAATCCTCTGTATCCTCTGGGAGTAAGAAGAAACGCGGTGCGAAACAAAGGCATATATCTGGGACGTGAGTTTTTTGGCACGGGTCAGACGGGTGATACTTTCCGCTATATGTATGGCTTGATGGATCAGGTGGGCATGGTGCCCCGGACACTGACCGATGCAGAGATCTGGGCATACTATAACCTGATAATCAACCCTGCTGAGATACAATATATCCGCGATTAAAGGAGACGAGATGGATAGCGATAAACAGAAGTTATTGAAGTTGTGGGCGATGATCCGCTGGTTTTTGGTGGTGGTACTGTTTTCCATCGGTCTGCTGCACATCAGCCTGAAAGACACCATCATTCAAAACCTGCTGTTTTTTGGCGTTTTTGCAGGGATCATTGCTTTGAACCTGATGTTTCAGGTGCAGGGGCAGAAGCCTAAAACATGGGCAGTGGTGTTCCAGATCGTGCTTGATATCGTCTTTGCAACACTGATTGTGCATATCACGGGTGGATTGAGCAGTTTCTTTGTTTGGGCTATCTGATCGGGATCATTACCGCGTCGCTCACCACTCCTCAAAATGGAGGTCTTATCGCGGGTTTGATGGGTAGCTTCGCGCTCTTGGTGCTAATCCTCCTCTATCAAAACGGAATTTTGATGCCCACCGAAGGCGCGACTATGGATATCTCCGGATCTACGGTTTATATTCTATCTTACACAGGCTTGTTTAGCGGAATTGCCTTGATTGCCAACTACCTCTCAGACCAACTCAGTAATCAGAAGGAACAGCGTGCCAGACTGGAAAGAGAGAATGAAAAGCTCAGCAAATTGGCTGATTTGGAGCTGGAAGTGCAAAAGCTGAGGCCTATTTTGCAGGATATTGCCCACTTGGATCATGACATTAATACACCTCTGTGTGTGATCACCTTGTCTCTGGGAAGAGTGAAACGCCTGGCCAATGAACTAAAAAATCCGGGCTTGGACAAATCCAATAATGAGATTACCGAGGCAGTGAACAAAGTTTCGCTGCTCCTGCAACGGCTGCAAGCCCTGAAGATCAATCCCCTGGTGCATTATAAAAGCGCAGATACTCCTGATTCATTTACACGTGGGACTGTGCCGGCCGGAAACTTGGATATTGCCAAGGTAAAAACCCCCTATAATGCCGTGCAGGACATCGAAAGCCTGATTCGTGAGCAACATAAGAATGGGGAGGAAACGTGAATCAAAGAAGAATCCTGGGTAGTGATGATGAGCAAAACATCCGGGATATCATCAGCGAGTTCTGGTGAATTGGGCTACAAGGTATCAGTGGCCGTTGATGGTCTGGATGCTTTGGAAAAAATCCAGTATGAGAAGTATGATCTTTATATCATCGATGTTTATATGCCGCGCATGGCGGCTTGGAGCTGATCGGTAAACTCAAAGAGTTGCAGCCTTTGGCCGTGATCATCGTGACCACGGGCTTTTCCAGTATTGATGTGGCTATTCGAGCTATCCGTACCGGAGCTTATCACTACCTCACCAAACCCATCCAACCGGAAGAACTGATCAAGGTGGTGGAGTCCGGCCTGGGACACTCGCAAGAACTGGATGCCCAAGGTGAAAACATCACCGAAAATATCAGCAGCATGCCTGAGATTAAAAGCAGCGAATTGCTCCTGCTCCGAGGTTTTAGCCCTGAACAAATCCGAGACTTTATGGCAACCGGAGTGTTGATCAGCTATAGCAAGGCAGTCCCATCCCGCTGGATGACGAGCTGGGCTCCATGATTCTGGTGGAAGAAGGCTCGGTAAATGCCTATTACAACGGTGCGTTGGTGGAAACCCTGAAGGAACACGACGTGTGGGGAGAGGAAAGCTTCATCAACCCTGGTTCGGTATTCACCGGTCTCAACGCTCAGACAGATGTGCAAATCAGACACTTCAAGCGGCGTAAGATCATGGATTTTTTAC
>JAJOKA010000193.1 GCA_021206555.1 Candidatus Cloacimonadota bacterium
GGTACAGATATATCTGGCTGATGGCAATTTAGAGACCCCGGTATCTTCCTATCTAAGTAGCACTATGCCGGATTTTTTGAAACCAGAGAGATCAAAGTAGTATCCGGAAGTATCCCTGAGGAAGCTTCAGCATCCCAAGTTGTGGTAAATCAGAGCTTTGCTGATAATTACTTACCCAATCCTCTGGGAAGCAGATTGCGAATGGCCGGCGATGAGGATGAGACAAACTGGTATGAAGTGGTAGCCGTTGTGGAGGATGCCTGGTTTTTTCCCACTTACCATAAAATGATCCCGCTGATCACGATCCTCAAGCCATACATGATCAAGTACTATCAGATCAGCTGGCAGGAAGGCCGTAAACAGGTAGTATTGCCTGCTCTGAGTGCGCTATTTGCCGATGCTGCTGGTAGTGGTGTTTTTGGCTTTTCCGCTTCTGAGATTGAGCTTTCCCAGGCAGAGTTTTACGCGCAGGACAAAGCACATAAAGACATCAGCCTATTCATGGCCATTTTCGTGGTGTTTATTGCAGTCATGGGTATCTACGCGGTTAGTTCCGCCAGCATCCATACGCAAATGAAGGACATCAGTATCCGCAAGGTGTGTGGGGCAGAGCTGAGCGATTTGCTCCGGCTTTATGCCAGAAAGTATTGCTATCTCTATATTGTTTCCGGTCTTGTGGGGATGTATCTGGCAAGCAATCTGATCCAGCTCAATACTTCACAAATACGCATTAGTTCCCAAAGCAAGTCTCCTGGCATATCCAGTGGCAGCAATTTTGATGGCACTAATCGTATTCATACCTATGTGCATGAACATCATCAAAGCCTTCAAGGCAGATGCAAACCAATATTTGCAAGCAGATTAAGGAGATCACTCATGATAGAACTCAAGGACTTGACTAAGGTTTACCGTACAGATACGATCGAAACTACCGCGCTTAACAGCATCAATCTCCACATTCCCGAGGGCTGCTTCTTCGCCATCAAAGGCCCTTCCGGTTGTGGGAAGACCACACTGCTCAATATCCTGGGTTTGATGGATCGTCCCAGCCGGGGTGAACTGCTATTATTGGGTAAGAATATAGCGGGGTTTAAGGAAAAAGAACTCAGCAGATTGCGACGCCAGACTATCGGCTTTCTCTTTCAGAAGTTCAATCTGATCGCTTCGCTGACGGTGTTTGAGAATGTGGAACTGCCCCTGCTCTATCAGAAGTTACCGGTCGCAACCCGCAAAACCAAAGTGGAGGCAATGCTTGGGCAATTGGGACTGGAACCCAGAGCCGGGCATTTCCCACATCAGTTGTCCGGAGGCCAACAGCAACGAGTAGCCCTTGCCCGCTGCGTGATCAATGACCCTCGTCTGATCCTGGCCGATGAACCGACCGGGAATCTGGATAGCAGGAATGGTGAAGAGGTGATGCGTCTGCTCTCCGATTTGCACCGGGACGGACGCACCATCGTGATGGTCACGCATGATGATCGCTATGCGGCTTTTGCTGAGAAGGTGATTGAAATGAAGGATGGTGGCTTTGCTGCGGAATAGGTTGCTGCGCAACGAAATAGGTGCCTTTGGCACGAGATGGGTCACTGCGTGACGAAATTGGCTGCTGCGCAGCGAGATGGGTTGCTGCGCAACGAGATAGGCGACTTCGCTGCGAGATGGGCACTTCGTGCGAGAGAGGTGATTGGTCAACCATAGATCACGCAAATCATGGGGATCATGGTGATCAGAGTTCCATATTAAATCATTCTGTCTGATCAGTCAAGCCAGTTATGTCAGTTAAGTCAGGTTTCTATCCTCTTTCATAATTCTCAATTATCAATTGTCAATTATCAATTACTTTTAGCATTCTCTGTGCCACATCCTTTCCGAAGATGTCCGGATGGCTTTCAGGCTCTCTAAAGTCCTTAATAGCAGCAGGAAAGGCAGGATCGTCGGTAGGCAGCAGCATGTTCCAGCCGCTATCCACAGTCTCCACCCATTCAGTTTCCGGACGCAGGGTCACACAGCGTTTTTGCAAGATATAAGCTTCTTTCTGGATGCCACCACTATCGGAAAGCATCATCGAGCAGTTATCCATCAGCATCAGGAAATCCAGGTAAGCCTGCGGGCCTACGAAGTTGATGTGTTCAAACTGCTTACGTTGCATGCTTTGCAGCACATTACGGGTGCGTGGATGCACCGGAAACACGACACGGATTCCCAATGAATCCAGATTACTTAGGATGTGTTCCAGGTTTTCGGGATTATCCACGTTGTAAGGACGATGCAGAGTTAAGAGGTAATATTCCTCACCTTCGGATATCTTAAGCTCTTGCAGCACTTTGGATTGAGCCCTGGCTTTTTGGATGCCAAAGAGCAGGGAATCCACCATGATGTCTCCCACCAGATGGCATTTATCGCTCAGGCCTTCCCGCTTTGCATTGGCCATGGCCATAGGCGTGGGAGCCAGCAAGATATCGCTGATATGATCTGTAACAATGCGATTGATCTCTTCTGGCATCGAGCGGTTGAAGCTTCTGAGACAGGCTTCCACATGCGCGATTCTGATCTGTAATTTTGAGGCAGCCAAAGCTCCGGCCAGAGTGGTATTGGTATCGCCATACACGATTAGCAGATCAGGCTTTTGCTTGATCAAGATGGGCTCCAGCAGGCTCAGAATTTCTCCGGTTTGCACGGCCTGAGTGCCACTACCCACGCTCAGGTTAAAATCCGGAGCAGGGATTTCCATGTCTCTGAAAAAGACTTCATTCATCTGAATATCATAGTGTTGACCGCTATGCACGATGAGTTCTTCATGTCCGGCAGCGCGGATCACTTTGGAAAGTGGCGCGAGCTTTACAAATTGGGGACGAGCGCCCACCAGCTGGATGATTTTCATATTCTATCTCCGTGAGATTGGCAAAAAGAGGATTTCGATATCAGTATCGAGAGTGTTACCACTGTAATCTCGGGTAGCTTTTTGGATTATCAAGGTGTGAGAGCGGTAATTTGCCAGATCCTGAGTGGGCAGCAGACGCGCGGTGCGTCCTTGCACTTCACGCACGATGAATGGCACTTCGCGCTTGGAATCCGTCTCAATGAGTTTCAGGGACAGATTCGGGGTTGTGATGATCTCGGAAAACTGCAGTTCGAGCTCAGGACGCAGGCTGTTCACTGTGGCACCATTCCGGGGATTGGACGCGACCAATCTGGGCGCGGTCTCATCCGCTCCGGTTTGGGCATTAAATTGCAGTGAAGTGCCCGGCGAGATATTCCCTTTGAGGTCTTCCAAATTGGTCATTTGCATGATGTAACGCGCAGAATCCGGAGCAGCAGTAAGGAGCAAGAGCTTGTCTCCGGTCAGGTGCTGATGCAGTATCTCCAGTGGCTTGTCGCCATCCACAGTGCGAATACTGAGATGGGTATAGGAACGGATCGGTTCCGATAGCGTCACCTCCAGTTCGTGCTTGCTGTGTTGCCTGATCTGTCTCAGCTGAGCCCAGGTAGTATCGCTATAAGCCATCGCGAGATCCAATGTCGTCCGCTCCTGAGCCGTAAAGCCGGATTCAAAGAAGGGTTCTGCAGTCTGATCATATCTTCCGTTCAGGTTTTTATCGATGTATGCCCGCAGTTGATATGCTGCCGGATTCAGATTGGCCAGTTCAAAGCTGCTGCCGGTAATCTCTTTCATCATCACCAGGACGGAATCTGCCGAAAAGAGGCTGAGATTGATGGGCTTGCCCATGTCTTCATTTAGTTCATAACTGATGAGCCCGGAAAGCTGTGCCCGTCGCGGTTCGCCACTGCTGAAAACCAGGGTTTGAGCTTTATCCAAAGCGTTGCCCCGAGTATCTTTTAGCCGTGTGCTCAGAGTCACATAATAGAATGTATCGGGCAGTAGCGCTTCCCCTATCTCAATGCGCAGGGTCTGCCGGGTAAGCGTGATCATCCGTTCTGTGATTGGCGGATAAAAGTAGATGGCGTTTGGCAAACTGGCTCGATCCATCGGTTTGGAGAAATCGATCTCAATGATGCCGGAAGAGATATCTCCCAATTCAGCGGGCGCGGTGGTTAGGACTGATGGCTTATCCAGATCCTGTTCACCACCGGTGGGGCCGCGTTTGCTGCCACAAGCCACCAGCAGCAAACTGATCATGAGGATAAGGCCTATCTGAATGTATCTCATAGATCCTTCTGTAAGATGTATTTACCCATCGCGTCATACTCGAGATTAACCAGATCACCGCTTTTCAGCAGGTTCATTCTGGTATTATCTGTGGTGTGACTGATGAGGGCGATGGCAAAGTCTCGTGTATGCAGTTCCGCCACGGTCAGACTGGTGCCATCAATCGTGATGGAGCCTTGCGGGATCAGGTATTTCCGATCCTGGGGAGGAAGCTCGAAGTGATAGTAAGGCGTATTCGCGCGCAGCTCTTTGCGTAAGAATTTTACAGAGCGATCCACGTGTCCCATCACCCAGTGCCCATCAAGCCGGTCACCCAGTTTGAGTGCCCGTTCCAGATTCAGTATATCCCCGATCTTCCAGTCTGAGGCATTACTTTTGGATAGGGTTTCCCGCATCACCTGCACCGTAAAGCTCTCAGGACCGAAGTCAAGCACAGTCAGGCATATGCCGTTGCAGGCAATGCTGCTGCCAAGCTTGATATCATCAAAGAGCGGAGGACGGCTGATGCTGACGAGCTTATTGCCCTTATCAGCCTTAAATGCCAGAATCTTAGCGGTGGCTTCGATGATGCCGGTGAACATCGTTTATACTCCGTAACGCCTTTGCCAGGCGCTTCTGAGGGTGCTGGATGAGCTGTATTCCAGATCTCCTCCAATGGTAGTCCGGTAGAGAGCCGGGTGATGGTGATGCCACGATCCTTGAGGATTTCCCAGATGTAATGCATGGTGGCCTCGCCTTCAGCAGAGGGCTTCAGCGCCAGGATCAGCTCTTTGGGTTGGAGCTCGTCGATGCGGCTGATCAATAGCGGTGTATTGATCTCGTCCGGTCCATAGCCATCGATGGGGGAGAGCAGATGGCCCAGCACAAAATACAGCCCCCGGTATTCGTTCATATTTTTCGATGATCTGGATATCCGCGCTGTGCTCCACGATGCAAAGGCTATCCGTGTCTCGCTCGTGAGACGCGCAAATGGGCAGGGATCGCTCTCGGAGAGCATATTGCAGCGAGCGCAAGGGCGGAAGGCCTCAGCTGCTTTGTTGATGTTTTCTGCCAATTGCAGGGCAAAACTCTTGTCACTGCTCACGATGTGCCAGGCCAGGCGTCCGGCCGTCTTTTTGTCCAATGCCGGGAAAGCGCGAAAGGCTATCGATCAGCTTTTCCAGATGCTCGGAAATCTGCATGCTTAAAAGAGGCCGGGGATGTTCATGCCACCGGTAAGCTTGCCCATTGTCTCGCTGCTGGCCTCAGCTACTTGCTTGTGCGCTTCCTGCAAAGCTGCCAGGATCAGGTCTTCCAGCATTTCCACATCTTCGGGATCCACCGCTTCGGGATCGATCTTGATGCTTTTCACTTCGTAAGCGCCGGTCATCCCGAGAGTGACCATGCCACCGCCGGAGCTGACTTCAAATACTTTGTTTTCCAGCTCTTTCTGGGATTTCATCATTTCCTGCTGCATCTTCTGTGCCTGCTTCATCAATTGGTTCATATTCTTTCCACCTTGGAACATGGGGAACTCCTTTTATATAGCGTTTATCGCAGATTATCCACGTTTGATCATGCTCTGGAAGTGGGGGATTTTCGTCAAGAGAAAAGGGCTGCTTCGCAGCGAAATAGGCGCTACGCGCGACATGGGTTGCTGCGCAACGAGATGGGCACTTCGTGCGAGATGGGTGCCTGTGGCACGAGATGGGCACCTGCGGTGC
Organism: Candidatus Cloacimonadota bacterium; assembly: GCA_021206555.1. GTDB lineage: Bacteria > Cloacimonadota > Cloacimonadia > Cloacimonadales > Cloacimonadaceae > UBA5456. The sequence goes on from JAJOKA010000193.1 coordinate 5,872, forward strand.
GAAATGTGCGGTTTCACCGCGAGATGGGTCACTGCGATACCTCAGAGGGGGTGAGTGAGGTCTGAGTTAATGGCTGCCAAGCTCCTGCTTGGCAGAAGCAGCGCGAGCTGCTTGCTTTTGCTAACCACAAACGCGCAAGCAATCGCGCAACAGTAAATCGTAAATCGTAAATTGTAAATTGTAAATTGTAAATTGTAAATTGTTTACGCCTTTCCCACTCATTTAAGGGCGTTAATCAAGTCTTAATCAAGCGTTAATCAAGCGTTAATAATTAACGCTTGATTAAGGGGGGATGATCGCTTGATTAACTGCCCGGAATGAGCTTGGATTTACGTTTACGATTGACTTCAGCGGGGCAGGCTGCAAAGTGACAACGGAATCTGCAAATTGTGCAGCGAAAACTGCAAACTGTCGCATCGTAGCTCATCCTTACTCATCCTTTCCAAGCCCCCTTTAGGTAGTTTCTGACAAGATTATTGCAAATCAGATCACCGAAAATTACAAATTGTGACAGCATTACTGCAAACCCATTCAGTCTTAAGTAATTATTTGATAGTTCATTCAATGAGCAATAACTCCGCTGACCTGCATCCAGTACACTGGTTCCGAATCATCGTCTTTTTGAAACAGCC
>JAJOKA010000115.1 GCA_021206555.1 Candidatus Cloacimonadota bacterium
GAACTTAGCGGTGGGATTGCCGGCATTGAGCTGAACGGAGTGGCAGAGCAGCACGCCAGGGTCTTGGTGAAGTATAAGGAATATGAGCCATCAGATGCCATCATCAGCTTTTCTGAGGGTAAGATCAAAACCGAATCCAAATCCGGCAAACCAGTGCTATTAACCTCTGTGTCAGGAACGATCCCCAGCAATCTGAAGCTAAACGTGGAAAGCGGTACCGGCACTATCAAGATCGCAAACATGCAGAGAAGCGCCGGACTGATAGTGGGCAGTGGCACCGGCAGAGTGGATTTGCGCAATATCCAGAGCAAAGACATCAGTCTGGACACCGGAACAGGATCAGTGAACCTGGAAAACTGCGTGGCAGTAAGGGCTGAGATCAATACCGGAACCGGATCGATCAAGCTCAAAGACAGCTACATCGAAAGCGCGATGGTGGAATCCGGCACCGGGAGCCTGTATCTGAAAGATAGCACGATTGTACAGCATGAGTTTAGTAGCGGAACCGGCAAGATCCATCAAGAAGGAGAATATCGGGCAATCAAATAGCCCCATCTCTTGCGCAGCAACCCATTTCGTCACGCAGTGACCCATCTCATTGCGCAGCAACCCATTTCGCTCGAAGAGCCCATTTCACCGCGCAGCGCCTATTTCGTGCCCAGGCACCCATTCCAAAAAGGCTTGGATTTTCTCTGCGCGTTCGATCCTGCCTCTGCGTTGGTTGACCAATACCCCCAGTCCAGGGGTGGCACCTTGATCTCAAACCCTCTCCAGAGCACGGTTTCCAGATGCTGCAAGGCGTAAGGTCCGCAATCCGCAGGCTCAGGATTGTCCAGCAGGGCTGAGGGGTCAGAGGCGATATCGATCCGCGCTTTGAGAAAGAGCACGCCAAAGTCCTTGGTGACCCAGCCTGAGGTATCTCTGATGGGCTCGATGATCTCGTCGGTAAACAGATCTTCCACCAAGGAGCAATGCCGGCTATCGATCATGATATCCACATCGTGAGGATTCAGCTCCACGCCTCGGACGCAGGCCGCGCAACTGCCTGTGAGCCACCAGGATAGGGCACTTCCTTGCACTCTCCGGCAAAACTCTTCCAAGGCAGACTCCCAAGGCACGGGAATGCGGTACAGAAGCTGATCAAACATGTTTTTGGCATCGGCTTCAAAGCGTTTGATCACATAATCTGTATAGCGATAGGAAAGGGGGAAACGCTTGAAGTATCCCTCCGCGTCCTGCTCGTAAAAGCACATTTTGAAGGCCTCCTCATAGAGGGGGTCATAGTCACTAAGCCGGTAGATGATATCCTGTCCGGAGATGGTGCAACTTGCTTTCATTATTACTCCTTAGGTCATGAGATACACGACATGGGCTTGGTGTTCGGGTCTTTATGGCCAGGCTTATGCTTAGTTTTGGCTTAGCTTATGATCTCCTCCTGGCAAGAGGAGAACATGAGCTATTGCTGGGCGAAGCGAGAGCTATGATCCTGAATGACACGGGATAGGAACCCCCGGATCTCGCTCATCTTTGCTTTGGTGAGTCAGTCTTTTTGAAGAGCTCCGGATTGGCATCCAGAAACTGGTTGTGCAAGGTCCAAAACACGGTGTCTTCATCCCTGTGTTTCTTCATGTGGAAATAGCCGATGACAGAAACGATCAGGGCTCCAATGGCATCCACAATGAGATCCCGCATGGTGTCGATCACGCCCAGACGAGTATCAAACACGCCATAAACTTCTTCCAGATTGCGGGCTTTCTGCATGTTTACCCCCAAAAGGGCATCCATAGCAAACTCGAAGATTTCCCAAACTGTGCCCACCGCCAGGGCAAAACAAAAACTGAACAAAGCCATGAAAAAAGGGCTGAGCTTGATGTGCATGCGCTTATCTTTGTTCAGAGTATAGATCAGGATGAAGCCGATATAGGCCAGGATGATGGCGGAATTGGCATGCAGCATGCTATCCCACCAAGGGACGCGGTAAAAGTAGTTATGAATCTCCCCCAAATACATGGAGGCAAAGATGAAGAGCAGAATGATGATCTGAAATACTGGAGGAATCCTGATCCTGGTGCGTTTATCCAGGATGCTGGGTAAGAGAAACAGGATGCAGTGAGGATGCCGAAAAGAAAAAGTTCCCACTGACGATCAATAAAGTTATACACCACAGCAGCTAAGCTGAGGATCACGAACACATGCGCATATAGCGCTCCACTTTCACCGGGTCAAATCTTTTCATCTAAAGCTCCAAAACTCTCATCGTGTCCCAGCTTACGCGGGGATGAATTCTGTCAAGCTTTGCGCGCTATCCGAAGCATCAATAAGAAATGCGGAGCTCAAAATGAACGGGAAAGATTGCTGGCTTGCGAGTATAAAAAAAGGAGCGCTTTCTGCGCTCCAATTGTAAGGTTGACTATAATCTACAGATACTTATTGATCTTGCCTTCGATCAATGCCTGTATCTCAATCATGCGAGCTTCGGTAGTCGCTTCATAACGGGTCACCAGGACGGGAGTGGTGTTTGACGCGCGAATCAGTCCCCAGCCATCGGCGAAGGTGATGCGAGCGCCATCAATATCGTTCACGTCATAGCCTTCAGCTTTGAATTCATCGCAGACTTTGGCTACCACTTCAAACTTGCGGGCATCATCACATTTGGTGTGAAGCTCCGGAGTGTTATACATCTTGGGTTGATCAGCCAGATATTGGCTCACTGGCATGGAGGTCTTGGCCACGATCTCCACAAAGCGACAGCTGACGTAGATGGCATCATCAAAGCCCAGATAACGATCTGCCAGAAAGACGTGTCCGCTCATTTCACCGGCAAACTCCACGCCGAGTTCCTTCATCCGCATTTTGATATTGGCATGTCCGGTCTTATACATGATGGGTTTGCCACCGCGGGCAGCGATATCGTCATAGAGTTTTGGAGCATTTCACATCAGCGATGATGCTCTTGCCGGGATTTGTGATCAGATAATCACGCGCCAGTATATTGAGGATCTGATCACCAAAGAGCATTTTGCCATGCTCATCCACCACTCCGATGCGATCCGCGTCTCCATCCAGGCCGATGCCCAGTTCATACTCGGCTTCCACCACAGCACGGCTGAGATCCACCATGTTCTTTTCCACCGTGGGATCGGGATGATGATTGGGGAAGTCTCCATCGGGATCGCAGTACATCTCGATCACTTCGCAGCCCTTGCGGCGCAGGATTTCCGGTAAATAAGGGCCACCCATGCCATTGCCGCCATCCACGATCACCTTCACCGGGCGTTCGATATGGATGGTGTCTTCGATGTATTTGATGTACTCTTCTTCGATGGTGGTATTGGGAATCACAGAGCCCTGCCCAGCCACAAAGTCTTCTTTTTGAATGAGTTTCAGTAAGTCTTGCAGTTCATCAGCATAAACGCTGCCCAGGCCGAGATTGAGCTTGCAGCCATTGTATTGTGAAGGATTGTGCGACGCGGTAACCATTGCCCCGCCATCCTGTTTCAGTTTCCAGATGGCGAAATAGAGGATGGGGGTAGCCACCAGGCCGATATCGGTGATAGTACATCCGGTCTCGATGGCACCCTGGATGAAAGCGTCAACAAACTCTCTGGTGCTGTGGCGGGCGTCTCCACCGATCACTATGCTGGAAAGGCCTTTCTTCCTCAGATATGAGCCAAAACCTTTGCCGATCAGAAAATAGCTCTCGGTATTGAGCTGTTCACCCACGATCCCGCGGATGTCATATTGTCTGAATACTTGTGGATTTATCATGTTCACCTCTTTATTTGATCTTAGCGTTATTGATCCTGAGCACTCTGAGCAGGATGGGCAGGATTTCGCGGATGGCGAGATTGCGATGGGAAATGCGGTTCTTCTCCTCGTTTTCCATTTCGGCATAGCTCTTGTCTTTTCCTTCCACTCTGAAGATGCTATCATAGCCAAAGCCGTTTTGCCCTTGTTCATAAAGCGCGATGTGCCCACGCACGCAACCCGACACCACGCTGATGATGCCGGAAGGATCGGCCACGGCCACTGCGGTTTCAAAGTACGCGTTCCTGTTGTCATTGTCCTGCAGCAGCAGCAATACTTTGCGCACGTTGTCGCTATAGCTGCATGCCTCACCGGCAAAGCGCGCGGAAAAGACCCCTGGAGCATTGTCCAAAGCGTCGATGAAGAGTCCGGTGTCGTCAGCCAGGCAGAGCATATCGGTCGCTTTCGCGCCTTCCAAGGCCTTTTTCATGGCATTGCCATAGATGCTGTCCTGATCCTCAATGGTGTCCGGCAAATCAGGAAAGTCCAGCATGGTGTGGATCCTGATCTGATGAGGCTCCAGGATCGCCTTCAGCTCGGCAATCTTATCCGGATTTCGGCTGGCTATCAGTAAAGGAATTGCCATCTACAGTTTACGCAGCCATTGCTTGATTTTTTGCAGCAGATTCCGATCCAGAAAACCCTCAGCCATAGCGCTGATCTTTTGCAATTGAGCCAGGATGTCGCCTTCACCGCTCCAGTTATCGCGCAGGATTTTGGGATCGATATCATTCAGAATGAGATTCAAGCCCAGCACCACAAAGACGAGATCATCCATGTAGCCGATCACGGGGATGAAATCCGGGATCAGGTCGATCGGCATGATCAGATAGGCAATAATGCCGGCTACTTTCAGTTTATGCTTTGCCGGAACCTTTTATCTGCTGCCAAGCGACAGACTAGAATGAACAAATCCGGCAGCAAAAACAGGTATTCACCCAGCTTACCGCCCAGGCTTCCGGTCTTGCTCTGCGTCCAGCCTTTGGCTTTCTTTCGCAGGTCTTCATAAAACTTCAGCTTCGCGTCGTCCATATCCACAATCCGATCCTGGATATTATCCTGTTCGTCGATAGGGATTTCCCTGCTTTCAAAAACGTCATCTTTCATGGGTACCTCCACTATAGATATAATAATCCAATCCCTGCAATCAGGTCAAGTACTTTCTTTGCAGTTTCCGAGTGATAAAGGAAACGGGTGGAAATGCTTCCACCCGCTTGATATAATTGTTTGATTTCCTAACGGATTGCCGCCATGGCTGCTGCCAGACGAGCGATGGGAACTCTGTAGGGAGAGCAGCTGACGTAGTTCATGCCAACTCTGTGGCAAAACTCAACGCTGCTGGGTTCTCCACCGTGTTCACCACAGATGCCAACCTTAAGGTTAGGACGAGCACTGCGGCCACGGGTAGTACCCATTTCCACCAATTGACCCACGCCTTCCTGATCCAGCACCTGGAAGGGATCGTGTTTCAGCAGATTCTTTTGGATGTAGATAGGCAGGAACACTCCGGCATCGTCACGGCTATAGCCAAAGGTCATCTGAGTGAGGTCATTGGTGCCAAAGCTGAAGAACTCAGCGCTTTCGGCGATCTTATCCGCAGTGAGCGCGGCTCGCGGAATCTCGATCATTGTGCCTACGAGGTATTCCACTTTGCTGCCGGTTTCAGCAAAGACCTTATCCGCGGTCTCGCGAATGATGCTTTCCTGCAAGACGAATTCTGCCTTAGTGCCGATCAAAGGAACCATGATCTCGGGAAGCACTTTCACGCCTTTTTTTGCTGACGTTGATGGCTGCTTCGATGATGGCTCTGGCCTGCATTTCGGTGATTTCGGGATAGGTGTTGCCCAAACGGCAACCACGGTGCCAGCATCGGGTTAAACTCATGCAGGGAGTTCACGCGTTCCTTTACCTTTTTGGATCCATGCCCAGTTCTTTGGCGATCTCGGCTTGCTGCGCATCCTCATGAGCACAAACTCGTGCAAGGGCGGGTCTAAGAGACGCACTGTGACGGGGAAGCCGTCCATGGCGGTGAAGATTCCTTCAAAATCGCTGCGCTGCATGGGCAGGAGCTTATCCAAAGCTTTGCGACGGCCTTTTTCGTCATCAGCCAGGATCATTTCACGCATGGCTTTGATGCGGTCGCCTTCGAAGAACATATGTTCTGTGCGGCAAAGTCCGATGCCCTGAGCGCCGAAGCCTCTGGCCACAGTGGCATCTTTGGGAGTATCGGCATTGGTGCGCACATTCATCTTGGTATATTTATCTGCGAGCTCCATGAGCTTGGCAAAGTCTCCGCTGAGTTCCGGATCCTGAGTATCTACTTTGCCTTCCAAACCTGACCGGTGGAGCCATTCAGGGATATCCAATCGCCTTCTTTGAAGGTCTTGCCATCCACGGTCATGGTGCGTGCTTTGTAATCAATCACCAAAGTTCCGGCACCAGAAACGCAGCATTTACCCATGCCACGGGCAACCACAGCCGCATGCGATGTCATTCCGCCACGAGCAGTCAGGATGCCTTTAGCAACGTTCATGCCACGCAGATCTTCCGGAGAAGTCTCGATGCGCACCAGGATCACCTTTTCGCCTTTAGCAGCCCAGTCTTCAGCGTCATCGGCAAAGAAGACTATCTGTCCGGTTGCGGCTCCGGGAGAA
>JAJOKA010000135.1 GCA_021206555.1 Candidatus Cloacimonadota bacterium
CGGACATCATTGCCGTGATCCGTTCCACTGCCCAGTCGCTTCTGGATTATGTGCCTTATGGCGCCACAACTGTGGGCTTTGGTGGCACCTATGCCACGCAGGAAAACTTCCGCATTATGCGCAAAGCCCTGGACGAAGTGAGCGCTGAAGAAGGACGCTATATCAGCCTTACTAACTATGCCAGCGGGCTTTGCATGCCCGAGATTGCCGTGATGGGCGCCATTGAACGCCTGGATCTGATGCTGAACGACGCCATGTATGGCATTCTGTTCCGTGATATCAATCCCAAACGCACCCTGCTGGATCAATATTTTGCCCGCATGATCAATGCCTATGCCGGCATCGAGATTCAGACCGGTGAAGATAATTATCTCACTACATCAGACGCGGTGGACAAGGCTTACACGGTCACCGCCTCGCAATTGCTCAATGAAAGTTTCGCTCTGCGCAGTGGCGTTAAACCGGAAAAGATGGGCTTGGGACATGCCTATGAGATCGATCCCGAGCTGGAAAACAGCTTCACTTATGAGCTGGCGCATGCAATGCTGACGCGCGAGCTCTTCCCGGAAGCACCGGTCAAATATATGCCACCCACGAAGTTTGCCAGCGGCAATATCTTCAAGACTCATCTGATGGATGCCATGTTCAATTTCATCGGCCAGCTCACCGGACAGGGTGTGCAGCTTTTGGGCATGATGACCGAGGCCATTCACACTCCGCATCTGGTGGATCGCTCTCTGGCCATCGAAAACGCGAAATATCTCTTTAAAGCGGTGAAAGACCTTAGCTCCAGCCTCGAATTGGCACCGGATAGCTTTGTCAATCGTCGCGCTAACAGTGTGCTTGCTGAAGCCACAGAGTTCCTGGAAAAAGTGGCTGGTGAAGGGCTCTTTAGTGCCATGGCCAAGGGTGAATTTGCCGAGATCAAGCGTCCTGAAAACGGAGGCAAAGGCCTGGATGGAGTATTTGCCAAGGACGCGGACTATTTTAACCCCTTTATGCAACAAATGAAGAAGGAGCTGGGCTTATGACACAGATAGTAAAACCCTATGGCGATACCCTGAACGACGGCAAGATCCAGCTTTCTTTTGCGCTACCCGTCAGCGCCGATGCCAAAGGCAAGGAAGCCGCACGTGTATTGATCCTCTCCATGGGCTTTGATGAAGCGGAGATCACCTGTCTCAGGGATCTGGGCGAAGGTTTCACCCATTTTATCGCCTATGCTGCCAGCAACGCCAGCGTGGATTTATCCAAGATCAAGGTGAAAGTGGTGGAAACTCCGGTGATGGACATGGAAGCCACTGAAAAGTATGTGGAGGAACACATTGGCCGCGAGCTCACCGTGGTGGGCGCTTGCATTGAAAGTGACGCGCATACTGTGGGCATCGATGCCATTATGAATATGAAAGGTTACAACCACCGCTATGGCCTGGAGCGCTATTCCTGCTTCAATGCCATCAATATGGGGGCGCAGGTGCCTTCGGAAGAGCTCCTGGCACGTGCCAGAGCCGAAAAAGCCGATGTGATCCTGGTCTCGCAGGTGGTCACGCAGAAGAACATCCACATCCAAAACCTGACCCGACTGATCGAACTGGCCGAAGCGGAAGGCCTGCGCGACAAGATGCTCTTCATCTGTGGCGGACCGCGGATTTCCCATGAATTGGCCATCGAATTGGGTTATGATGCCGGATTTGGGACGGGAAGTTACTCAACTGACGTGGCCTCATACATTGCCATCACTCTGGCCCAAAAGCAAGGATAGTAGATTTGCTGAATATCTTGTTGATGCTCATCGCCTTCGGGCTGATAATCGCCATCCATGAAGCTGGACATTTCCTGGTGGCGCGAGCCTTTGGAGTGGGCATCGAAAAGTTCTCCATCGGCTTTGGAAAACCGCTCTGGGAGATTGAGCGCGGAGGCACCAAGTACCGGATATCTGCCATTCCCTTAGGTGGATATGTTAAGATGCACGGTGAAAATCCCGATGAAGCCGAAGATGCCGAGGCAAATGATCCAGAACGCAGTTTTCAGAGCAAGGCCTGGTGGAAGAAAGCTTTGATCGTGTTTGCCGGACCCTTTGCCAATCTGATCCTGGGGCTCCTGCTCTTTATCATTGCCTTTGCTCTGCCGCAAAGGATGGAGGATCTGGCCCCTGTCATTCATCAAGCCGATGGCAAATGGGCTGAGGTCTTTGTTCCAGGAGACTCGCTGATTGCGGTGAATGGTAATCCGGTTTCGGGTTTCAATACCTTTCTGATCGAGCTGAGTAAGAATAGTGACAATGAGATAAGCCTGCTGCGAGATGGCGCGATCAATACCATATCTGTGCCTTCCACGGAGCGGGATTCTCTGATGCGCAGCCTGCAACCGGAGCTTACTACCCGGATCGGAGAAGTCTTTTCCGGTATGCCGGCCTGGCGTGCGGGACTGAAAGAAGGAGACCTGATCCTGGCCGTAGATGGCGTGGCTGTGAGCGATTGGTATGATATGCGCAGACGCATCATCGCTTCTGATAGCACGCACGTGCTGCTGGATGTGCAGCGCGGAGATGAGCGCTTCCAACGCGGTATTGAGCTGCAGGACAATCTCACCGGCTCAGATGAACGGATGATTGGGATCATGCAGTATCTTCCTGTCAAAGAGACCATTCGCTACAGTCCCATCGAGGCACTTCATTATGGCAGCCTTTCCACTGTCAGTTTCATCACCATGCAATACTCAGGGCTCTTTCGCCTGGCCAAGCGTCCTTCTGAGCTCAAAAACAACGTGGGCGGCGCAGTGATGCTGGTGTCCATGTCTCAGGACGCGGGACGCAGGGGATTCTCCAGCATGCTGCTTTTCCTGGCTTCGATATCTCTGATCCTTATGATCATGAATCTCTTGCCCATCCCCATCCTGGATGGTGGGCACATCATGTTTTATACCATAGAAGGCATCATCGGCAGGCCGGTGCCACTCAAAGTGCAGGGGATCGCACAGCGAGTAGGCCTGGTGCTCTTGATCTGGCTGATGCTCTTTGCCTTCTATGCCGACATCTCCAGGCTCTTTAGCCGTTTCGTCTCGCTGAGGTAAAGCTATGGCGTTTTCATATCAACTGCAAGCTACATCCGGCAAGGCCAGAGCGGGTAAGATCTCCACCAATCACGGTGAGATCATAACCCCCGTCTTCATGCCTGTAGGCACTCTGGGCACGGTGAAAGCGATGAGCCCGCACGAGCTCAAAGAGACCAACGCCCAGATCATTCTGGGCAATACCTACCATCTCTATATGCGTCCCGGACACGAGCTGATCCGCAAAGCCGGAGGCTTACACAAGTTTATCAATTGGGATCGACCGATGCTCACCGATAGTGGCGGTTTTCAGGTTATGAGCCTGGCTGCCTTGCGCAAGATCACCCGCGATGGCGTGAAGTTCCGTTCCCACATCGATGGCAGTCCGCACTACTTCACTCCCGCGGTGGCGATCGCCATCCAGGAAGCGCTTGGCGCGGACATCATCATGAGCTTCGACGAATGCCCGCCCTATCCGGCTACCCGAGATTACGTGGAGAAATCCCTTAAAACCACTCTGCGCTGGGCGGAAGAAGGCCTCAGAGCTTTCACCAATCATGAGAATCAAGCGCTCTTTGGTATCGTGCAGGGCGGAATCTATGACGATCTCAGGGTGAAATCTGCCCTTGCTTTGATGGAGATGGACTTTCCCGGATACTCCATCGGTGGTCTGGCCGTGGGTGAGGAAAAGGACGATATGTTCCGCCTTACCAAGCTTTTAGATGACATCCTGCCCAGGGAGAAACCGCGCTATCTGATGGGTGTAGGTACTCCCAGTGACCTATTGATCAACGTGGGCAACGGCGTGGATATGTTTGGTGCTGTGATGCCCACGCGCCAACGCCCGCAAGGGCTCCATCTTCACCCGGCATGGCAAGATGATCGTCAAAGCGGCACGCTATAAAGAGGATTTCCGTCCCATCGATGAAGAGTGTTCCTGCTACACTTGCACGCACTTCAGCCGGGCTTACGTGCGGCATCTGATCACCATGAACGAGATTCTGGGCATGCGCCTGGCCACCATCCACAGTTTGCATTTCTATCAGGAACTGATGGCCATGGCCAGAGCGGCAATCTTCGAGGATCGCTATGCCGATTTCCTGGATGAAATGCTGCCAGTATTGGATAGGATCGTAGAGTGAACAAGCTATATGTGGTATTAGCGATGCTCCTGAGCTCCTCGATCTTTGCGCAGAATCATGTGCCACATATCGAAAACCCGCCTTTAGTACCGATAGACTATCGTCAAGCCGGCTTCTGGATCGGGCGTCATCCCGCTCCGGATAGCCTGATCATGGACAGTAGCCGGATCGCGAGGTTCAATGCGCGCGCCATCCAGAAGGGCTTGTGCTTCAGTCAACACCCTGATTCCCTGGCCATCCTGGCCGACAGATTGAAACCGGTGATCCAAAGCAACTTCCAGTATGCCAAAGAGAAAGGCCGTTTCGATGCCGATGGCAAAGCCGTTAGTCCCACTCTGTGGACAGGGATCGAAGCCAGACTGAATCTCAAGGCCTATGGAAGTCTCAGCCCGCGCTTTGCCTTCCCCATTCGCTTTACCAATCAAAGGCTGGTGCCCCACGCCGAAGCGCTTTCTTCCACAACGGGAAACATTGAGCTGGACTATCTGCAAAACAGCGGCGCGGACCTCGGAGAGCCCACTGTCATCTACCACGAATCGGCTGATGGCAAGTGGCTCTTTGGCGCAAATCACGCTTCTGCCGGATGGTATCTGAAGCAGGATATGGTGATCCTGGACTATGCCGATTGGCTGGCTTTCAAAGAATCAACTGATTTTGTGGTCACCACTTCGGACAAGAGCGATCTCTATCTTGATGATTCCGGTACCCGATATCACGGCTTTATCCGCATGGGCAACCGCTTTCCGCTCATCGAGCAAAGCGGGAATTTTTTTCAAAGTAGCCTTGCCTTCTGTGAGCCCTGCTTTTGCCTATATCTCAAAGGCTGATGCCAACCCCGGCTATCTGCCATATACGGCTCGAAACGTCTATCAACAAGCTTTCAAGCTGCAAAACGCTCCCTATGGCTGGGGGGGATCTGAACGCGGAGTATGATTGCTCCGGGCTTTTGAAGCAGCTTTTTCAGTGCTTTGGCATCTATCTGCCTCGCAATGGCGCGGAGCAAGCTGCTGCGAGCAGTTTGGCACACTCTTTCCGAGAGCAGGATCAGCGGGAACAGCTAATCAAGACGAAAGGCATAGCTGCCGCAAGTCTCTTGAGATTTCCCGGGCACATTATGCTCTATCTGGGCTCCATCGAGGGCCGGGCTTACGCTCTGCACGCGCTTTACGGTTACAGTCAACCAAGTGCCCAGGGCGACCGGATCGTGAAGGTAAACAAAACAGTAGTCAGTGATCTGTCTTTGGGCGAAGGATCGGCACGAAAGTCCCTGCTGCAAAGGCTTTCAGGCATCTATCAGGTTTGCATTCCTTGAAGCGAGGTTACCAAATGTTCAAACGCGTATTTTTAGTAAGTCTCTTACTGCTATGTATCTATGTGGTATTGCTGTCCGCTAAGTCCGTACAGGAATATGTCCTGACCACAGATCTGCTGGATGAAGCCTCAGGCTTGGCCACAAGTGTTCTCAATCCGGATATCCTGTATGCTCACAACGATTCCGGAGGTGAAAACGCCGTCTTTGCCATTGACACCAAAGGGCGCTTGCAAGCTAAGATCATCATCGATGGAGTCAAGAACCGTGATTGGGAAGATATCGCCACGGCAGTGGATATCCAAACCGGAACTCCCTATATCTACATCGGTGAGATCGGAGATAATGGCGCGCGCTATCCTTCGGTATCCATCTACAAAGTGCCGGAGCCATCTTTGGCCATGGGTGATACCTGATCATCGCCAGGCAATATGATACCTACAACATTCAATACGAGGATGGCCCCCGCGACGCCGAAGCGCTCTTTGTGGATCCCAAAAGCGGGGATATCTACATCATCAGTAAGCGCGAGGAACAGGTGGGGATATACCGGGTGGCCTATCCCCAGTCCACCACACAGATGAATATCGCCAAAAAGATGGGGCAGATGAAGATGAGCTGGGTAACTGCCGCGGACATCTCACCCAACGGTAAATATATCCTGGTGAAAAACTACACTGGCATCCGCCGCTTCAAAGTGGGACGCAAAACGAGCATCGCCGAAGCCCTGACGCGCAAGGGTAAAAACATGCCATATAAGCTTGAGCCACAGGGTGAAGCCATCTGCTGGGATGCCAAAGGGAAGGGCTATTTCACGCTCAGCGAGGCTTCCGAAAACAGCCCTCAGATTCTGTATTTCTACAAGTAATCCTGCTCTGGCACAGGATTCGACACCTCCTCGTGTCGAGCAAGCCGA
>JAJOKA010000198.1 GCA_021206555.1 Candidatus Cloacimonadota bacterium
TTATGATCATCTTTGCCGAGCACGATTTTGGGGCGGAACGCTATCTGAACCTGCCTCTGGGCATCATTCTGGGTATCCTTGCCGCGCTTACCTTTGCGCTCTATACAGTGCTCACCAAGCGTCTGGTTGCCAGCTATGGCAATCTCTTAACCAATTCTGCTTCATTCTTGATCGGAGGTATCGTGCTGAGCATCATCAATCTGATCATTGGCAAGAGCATGCTTATTTGAGCCCAGTCTGCATAATCTCTCCTTAATCCTATATCTGGGATTGATGATCTCCGGCGTGGCATATCTGCTCTACTTTGAAGCTATGAAGGTGCTCACCGCTGCCAAAGCTTCTATCTATTTCTTTCTTAAACCGGCCATAGCTTCTGTGCTGGCCTATCTATTCTTGCAGGAAAGCCTTGATGGCTGGCAAATCGCGGGGATGCTCCTGATCATGCTGGCTCTCAGCCGGAACATCTTTGTCAAAGCAGAAACGCATCCAGGGTGGAAGCGACATCCTGTCGCTTGACTGATTACCCCCGTCAGGATGATGGAGCCACTATCACCCGTCAGCAGGATGACGGATCTACCGCATAAGCATGAGCGAAATCAATCTGAAGCGGAACATCGCTTTTACCACCAGTTCACAAGCTATCACCATGCTGGCTTCCTTCATTGCCAATTGGTATCTCGCGCGTTTTTCTGGGGCCGGAACTGCGGGGGGCAATATGTGTATCTCTTTACAGTCAATTCAGTGGTCTGGCTGCTGCTCGATTTGGGAGTATCAAAATCCCTGATGTATAGCCTGCAGCGAGATAAGGCGGATCCCAAAGCACTCTATAGCATGTCTTTAGTGTTTTTTGGCATCAGTCTCATCCTCAGCATTATCATCTTTCAGCTCTTTGCCAATCAGATCTTGGGCAGCAATTCCTATCCGGGGATCATCGTGCTGGCCCTCAGCGTTTATATAGCTCTGTTTCAGCTGCACAACCGCCAAAAGGTGATGTCCATCGGGATGAATAGGATCAAGGACTATTCTTTGCTCTTGATCCTGCCCTCGTTGCTGTTCGTAATATTGATCCTGCCCTTGTTCTGGCTCTTTCCCCAAGCTCTCAGGATGCAGGGCAGCTACTTGCTCTATGTGTCGGTAATGCTTGGCATCAGCGCGTTTTTCCACTTCCGGATTGTGAAGCAGATTGGTTTCCGCTGGCATTGGGATCTACCTTTGGTCAAACGCTCATACGGCCTGGGTTTCAAGGCCTTTCTCAGTGAATATATGGCGATCATGATGACCCGGGCTGATGTGCTCCTGCTCAAACACTTGGGCAGCTTTGCCGATCTGGGTATCTATATGCTGGCCATCAACTTCATCGATATCATCAATGTCACCAGCAATATGATCGGCGTGGTGCTGCTGAACAAGTTTTCTGCGTTGAACGATGATACTGCGTCACTGGTGATCTTACGCAAGATCTTCGTGGTGATGATCCTCTTTAACCTGGTTTGCATCACAGGCATGGCGGTGTTGGGACAATTTGTGATCAACTTTATGTACACCTCAGACTACATCGGGGCATACAAAGCCTTTATGTATCTGATCCCGGCCATCTTCGGGCTTACTCTGGGCTCACTGTTTAATACCTTCCTATGGAGCAAGGGTTTCCCCATATTCACTATTATCGCTCCGGCTTTAGCCACACTGGTGAAACTGTTGGCCAGCTCGCTGTTTATTCCCCGGATGGGTTATCTTGGTGCCGCACTGGCATCCTCGATCGTCTATCCAATGTGGTTTATCATCCTCATGATATGGTACTTCAGCACTCATAAAGACCAAAAGCCGGGCTCCCTGATCGTCCGCAAAGAAGATCTTCTGGGAATGGGAAGCATGCTGAAGTCCCTGCTCTCAAAAAGCGAGAACCTAAGGCATGCGCGTCGTATTCATCAATAGCATATATCCCAATCCGGTGGAGCCCAATAAAGGCAGTTATATCCTCAAAAACTTGCTTGAATATCCTGCGGTTATCGATCTGGAAGTGATAGCTCCCGTTCCACCATTCCTGGCCCTGCGACGGGGTAAACAAGCGAGGATTCCTCTGTGGCGCTATGTGGAGCATGAAGGCAGAAGAGTGCGGGTTTGGCATCCCAGGTTCATCCTGTTGCCTCGCAATATCCTGCGCAGCAAAGTACCGCTATTTGAGTATCTGAGCATACTACCTTTGCTCTGGCTTCTGCACCGACAAAAGAAGATCGACTGTCTGCATGCCAATTTTGGCTTGCCCGATGGGGTCGCCACGCAAAAGCTTAGCATTAAACTAGGCATACCCTATCTCATTACTGAGCATCAGGGTGTGATTGCCGGGTTGCTGGCCGAGCCCAGCCTGAGAAAGATGCTGATCCCTGCCTACAATCAAGCCCAAAAGGTGATCGCGGTATCGGAGACTACAGCCCAATCTCTGATCGAAAACGGGGTTTCTCAAGGCAAAGTAATCGTTATCCCCAATGGCATCAACCCGGATTTATTCCGCTATCACGAGCCATCAGGAAGTATCCGCAGATTACTCTTTGTAGGCAATCTGGTGGAAGACAAAGGGGTGCAGATCCTGCTTGAGGCTCTAGCTTTAATTAATGACCCCGATCTTTGCTTAAGCATCGTGGGTGATGGGGCCTTTCGGACTGAACTGGAGCGTTTGACCTCCACATTTGGCATAGCAGACAAGGTAAGTTTCCTTGGTGAACTTGCTCCGGACAAGCTGGTAAACCTGTATCATGAGCATGACGCTTTGGTACATCCAAGTTTCATCGAAAGCTTTGGCATCGTGGTGGTGGAAGCCATGGCCTGCGGTTTACCGGTTCTGGCTACAAGGAATGGCGGCAGTGAGCACATCGTTACAGATAAGACCGGCATCCTCGTCGAGCCCAGAGATGTAAATGCTCTGGCAGAGGGGATTCGACAATTGCGACTTAGGAGCTGGGATTCCCGATTGATCAGTGAATACGCTCATTGCCATTATGATATTCGTGAGGTTGTGGCCAGTACCATTGAGCTTTACCCACAAGCTGAGGACAAAGGCAGCATTTGCCATCTCAGTTCAGTGCATATCCGCAGTGATGTTCGGTATTCTACAAACAATGCGTTGGTCTGGCAAAGCCGGCTCAAGGTTCATCTGTGGTGGCAGATGGCAGGTGATGCGCGCCAATTGAGTGTGCTGATCCATGATCTTGGCTTGTCGGTAGGACGCTTGCAGAGGATGCTTACGGCTCCCTTCAAAGTGCTGCTCAAAGCCATCAGCCTGAAAGCAGACATCTACCAGATTCACGATCCGGAGCTTATTCCGATTGCTCTGCTGCTGAAACTCATCAGTGGTAAACCCGTAATCTACGATATCCACGAATGCTATCCTGAGATGTTTTTGCACAAAGAATACCTTTCAGTATGGCAGGGTAAGCTGATCTCCGCGATTATCCGCTATGTGGAAAAGCTGGCGGTATCTTGCTTTGATGCCTCCATCCGCGGCTACAGAACACATCGCTGAGCAGTTCAGAAAGGTGCCTGTGTTGCACAATTATCCTCTTCTTTCTGAGTGGCAGGATGTTCCCCATGATCCCACGCGCTTTCAGAGCCGCAATATCTGCTATCTGGGCAGTATCACCAGAGAGCGGGGCATCACTCAATTGATCGAAGCCTTGGAACACGTAGATTGTATCCTGCATCTGGCCGGTTCCTATGAGCCCAAGGAGTATCGTGATGAACTTGTCACCCTACCCGGTTTTAAAAAAAGTGATCGAGTATGGTTACATCAATAGAGCGCAAGCCACAGAGCTTTTGGCCAAATGCGCCATCGGCGTGGTATTCTTTGATCGCAGTCCCAATCACCTGCACTCTCTTTCGACCAAGATGTTTGAATATATGGCTGCCGGACTGCCCATCCTCGTCTCCGATCTGCCGGCAAATGTGAAACTGCTTGACAGAGCCGGCTGTGGTAAATACCTTGATCCTTCAAAGCCTGAGAACATTGCCAATGCTATCGAAGCGCTGCTGGCTGAGCCTGAGCAGTTGATTGAAATGGGGGCAAAAGGGAAGAGCCTGATCTCCTCGGAGCTTTCATGGGAAGCCGAGGAGTCAAATTACCATACTCTGATCAAGGCTTTACTGAAATTGGAGCAAGAGTGAGAATCCTTTTCTTGAGTTCACGCATACCCTATCCACCGGATCGCGGAGACAAGGTGCGAACCCTCTTTTTACTGCGTCAATTCGCAGCAATTGGTGAAGTGTGCCTGGTTTCTTTGGTTGATCCTGTGATGGACAAGGAAGCGATCAAGATCATGCGTGAGGAGTTTCCTGATAGTCATTTCATCGCACACAGCCGTTTTCGCGCGCTTAAAAACCTCGTCCGCAATCTCTTTTCCCGCCTACCCTTTCAAACTGCTTATTATCAGAACTCCAAGCTGACAAAGCTTTTGAGAGAGCTGAGAAGCAACAATAAGTATGATCTCGTCTATTGCCATCTCATCCGCATGGTGCCCTACGCGAGCATGTTTGATCATCACCGGGTTATTTTGGATTACACAGATTGCATCTCGCTGGAATATACGCGCAGTTTGGGACATTTGGGCACTCTGCGCAGACTCTTTTTTTCCTGTGAAGCCAAGCGCACTGCTGCTTATGAACTGCATGTGGCCAATCTCTTTGCGGAAAACTGGGTGATCTCTCCCATAGATATCAACACTCTTGGGCTGGCCGATCATCATCGCAGCATAGTGATGCCAAATCAGGTTCGCATTCCCGAAGCAGTGCCTCAAGGCTCATATCAGGGCATTTTGATCTTCACCGGCAACATGAGCGTGGCGCATAATGTGGTTGCTGCGCAAAACCTCTGTCGTAAGATCATGCCTGCTTTACTACGAGATTTTCCAAATCTGGAGCTGCGCATAGTGGGGGCGGATCCCTGTCCCGAAGTGCAAGCTTTGGAAGGAGTTAATCACACCAAGGTGCTGGGTTTTGTGGAAGACCTATACACCCAACTCTTTGAAGCAGACATCTTTGTAGCACCCATGTACTTCAGTGCCGGCATTCAAAACAAAGCCCTGGAAGCCATGGCTTGTGGCTTGCCCGTGGTGACCACCGGCAATGTGGCCAATAGTCTTGACGCTCATGATGAAGTGGAATTGATGGTGGCAGACGACAATCTCGGCTTTGTGCAAAAGACAAGAAAACTGATTGAAAACCCCGAGACGCGTGCTCAGATCGGGCGGGCAGGGCGTTCACTGGTGCTTTCCAAATACTCATCCGAAGCAGTGTCAAAGCTGATACGCGACCGGGTGGAGCATATATTAATCAATCAATAAGGGAGTTTAACTCAACATGAAAAAAGTAAGACTTGGACTCATCGGCTGCGGTAGAATCGCCAAGAACCATTTTGATGCCGTATCCCAGATTCCTGAAGCAGATTTTGTAGCTGTGGCAGACATCATCCCGGAAAAGGCGAAGAAAGCTGCTGAAGATTACAGTATCCCGGGAGTTTATACCGATTACAACGAAATGCTGGCCAAAGAAAAGCTCGGACATTGTATCCATTTGCAGCCCCAGCGGGATGCATCCCAACATGGGTGTGGACGTAGCCAGGGCAAAGATCAACGTGCTCACCGAAAAACCCATGGCCATCAACATCGAAGCTGCCGACAGATTGATCCAGGCTTGCGATGAAAACAAGGTGAAACTATTTGTGGTAAAACAAAACCGGCTCAACAGCACCATGCAGTTGCTGAAAAACGCCATCGATAAAAACCGCTTTGGCCGCATCTACATGGCGCAGGCCAACGTGTTTTTGGGACCCGTCCCCGAAGCTTACTATGATGCCGAAAAGTGGCGCGGGACCTGGGAGTTTGACGGTGGCGCTTATATGAATCAGGCCAGCCACTACGTGGACGCAATGTATTGGCTTTTAGGCAATGTGGATAGCGTTTCCGCCTTTACCGCCACCATGGCGCGCAAGATCGAGGCCGAAGATACCGGCAGCGCTCTTCTGCATTTTCGCAACGGCATAATCGCTTCCATCAACGTCACCATGCTTACATATCCTAAAAACTTTGAAGGTTCCATCACCATCATCGGTGAAAAAGGCATCGTCAAGGTAGGCGGAGTAGCTGTGAATAAGATCGAGAAATGGGAATTTGAGGATTATGATGATGACGATCGCATTGCCCAGGACGCGAATTACCAACCGCCAAACGTCTATGGCTTTGGCCACAACCCCTATTACCGCAATGTGGTGGACGTCCTCTTGGGCAGGGCAGTTCCTTCTACGGACGGACGTGACGGCCGCAAATCTGTGGAGATCATCCAAGCCATATATCAAAAGCGCGAAAAAACGGGAAGAAAGTAAGCTTACCCCTTAGTGCCAG
>JAJOKA010000119.1 GCA_021206555.1 Candidatus Cloacimonadota bacterium
ATCTGAAGTATCAGAAGAAAAAGCTTAGTGACAGCGCCAGCAATGAAATGGCCACCGTCAAGATCCGTTACAAGAAACCGGATAAGGAGGTAAGCACTCCGCTCAATGTGACCGTGAACAAGGAAGCCAAAGCCTGGAAAAGCTGCTCCGATATCTACAATTGGGCCAATGCCGTGGCAGGATTCGGGCTTTTGATATCGGATAGTGAGAATAAGGGTGAGCTTAGCTGGAACATGGTGCAAAACCTTGCTCGTAGCAGCATCGGTGAGGATTCCGAGGGTTGGCGCAATGAGTTTGTCCAGCTGATCAGTCAAGCGGCCAGGCTGAGTAAAGCATCCCCGGAGGAGCCAAGGGAAGATGATGATTGGGGTTTCTACTGATCAGTATGACAGTGATTAGACAGTGTTCAAGCCCGGATTGCGTTCCGGGCTTTTTTGCCGAAGATCAGTTTTTTGTGCTTGACACATAAAGCGCTTTCGCTTGAGACTGCACCATGCGTAAAGCTATTAAAACACAGGAGATAGATATGAATTACTTTTTTAGCGAAGAGCAGCTTGAGATGCAAGAATTGGCACGCCGCATTGCCAATGAAAAGATGAAACCACTCAGTGAACACTATGATGAAGCTGGGATCTTCCCCTGGGACATCGTGGAAGTGATGCGTCAGAGCGATATGTTTGCCATCCTGATCCCGGAAGAATACGACGGTATCAGCGGCAAAGTAATGGATTTGGCGATAGTTACGGAAGAGCTCTGCGCCGTTGACGCGGGTATTGCTCTGGCTTTTGGGGCCACCGGACTGGGCATGTATCCCATCCTGATCGCCGGCAGCGAAGAACAGAAGCAGAAATATCTGCCCATCATCGCTGCAGGTGAACAGCTCTGTGCCTTTGCTTTGACCGAAGCCAATGCCGGCAGTGACGCCGGAGCCATCGAAACCACTGCCCGCAAAGAAGGTGATTACTATATCCTCAACGGCACCAAACAGTGGATCACCAATGGTGGCGAAGCGGGCATCTATACCGTGTTTGCCATGACGGATAAGAGCAAAGGCGCGCGCGGCTGCTCCTGCTTCATCGTGGAAAAGGACACCCCGGGCTTCACTTTTGGCAAAAAAGAGAACAAGATGGGCATCCGTTCCTCAGCCACCCGTGAGCTGATCTTTGAAGATTGCAAGATTCCCGCTGCCAATCTCTTGGGTCGCGAAGGCACTGGATTCATCACCGCCATGAAGGTCTTCGATAAATCCCGTCCCATGGTGGGCGCGCAGGCTGTGGGCATTGCCCGTGGAGCCTTTGAAGCTTCCGCGCGCTATTCCCAACAGCGTCAGCAATTTGGCAAGCCCATCTCCAGCTTCCAGGCTGTGCAATTCATGCTGGCAGATATGGCCACGCAGATCGAAGCAGCCCGTGCCCTGGTCTTCCAGACCGCGCGCATGGTGGATGCAGGGATCAAGAACTATGCCAAAGAAAGCGCTATGTGCAAGTACTACGCTTCGGACGTGGCCATGAAAGTCACCACCGATGCCGTGCAAATCCTTGGCGGATATGGCTATATGAAGGAATACCCCGTGGAGAAGATGATGCGCGATGCCAAGATATTGCAGATCTACGAAGGAACGAACCAGATTCAACGCGGCATCGTGGCTGCAAACCTGCTCAAAGAGTTTTAGAAATGCACGAATGGATCAATGGCCTGCCTATGGCCATCACAGTCTGTGACGCGGATGGGATCTTCATCGAAATGAATGATCAGGCGGATAAGACTTTCGCCAAATATGGCGGACGAGAGCTCATCGGCAAAAGCGCCTATGACTATCATCCCCCTCACTGTAACGATATGATCCGCAAGATGATAGCCACCGGTCAAGCGCATAGCTATACCATCGACAAAGCCGGGCAGAAGAAGCTGATCCATCAGCAGCCCTGGTTCAAGGACGGTCAAGTAGCCGGAGTGGTGGAGTTTTCCATCGTTTTGCCGGACGATATGCCGCACTATGTCCGTGGCTAAAATCCTTATTCACGCCTGTTGCGCGCCCTGCCTGATAGCTCCCTACACCCAGCTATCCAAGGCAGGGCACGCGGTTTCAGCCCTGTGGTACAACCCCAATATCCATCCGCTTTTGGAGTATCAAAAACGGCGTGATACCTTGCGGGATTTTGCCATGAAGGAAGGATTTGAGCTCATTGAGCACGATGAATACGGCTTGCACAGCTTTCTGCAAAACACTCTGGACAGGATTGAGGAGCGTTGTGAATACTGCTATCGCAGTCGCCTGGAGAAAGCAGCGCAGATCGCCTCAGAGCGTGGCTTTGAAGCCTTTAGCAGCACTCTGCTCTATAGCCGCTATCAGAAGCATGAGCTCATGATCGCCATCGCCGAAGAAATGGCTGCGAAATACCGGGTGGCCTTTTTCTATGAGGATTGGCGCGCATTGTGGCAGGAAGCATCCGGCTCTCCAAGGAAGCCGGAATGTATCGTCAGCAATACTGCGGCTGCATATTCAGTGAAGAGGAGCGCTATCGTGAGCAGATACGAAGAGATAAACTTAAGTAAACTAAAGACATACTCTATCAAAGAACGTGGCAGCAAGGTGGAAACATCGCTCTTTGCCCAAAAAGGCAGAGTGGACACCTCTATGTTTCTGGATTGCCTTCCGGATATCCTCAGTGCTAAAGACCTGAAGTCCTTGATTGCCAGGCTGAAAGAGGCCAAGGCAAAGGGACGCGGGATCATCATCGGCTTGGGTGGGCATGTGATCAAATGCGGCTTGGCTCCTTTGATCATCGAGCTGATGGAAGCTGGCTATGTGTCTGCCATTGCGGTAAATGGCTCAGTAATGATCCATGATTACGAAATAGCCTTTTATGGCCAGACTTCAGAGGATGTGTCCAAAAGCTCTGGCGGATGGCTCATTTGGCATGGCCTTTGAGACTTCCTACGGGATCAATCACGCTATCACGCATGGCAGCAAAGCCGGACTGGGCCTGGGCGAAGCCGTTGGACAGGAAATCCTGCGTAAGGCTCCCAATAGCGCGCTTTCACTACTGGGCATGGCTTTTAAACACGGAATCCCGCTCACCGTGCACGTGGCCATCGGCACGGATATCATCCATCAAACGCCTGCGCTGATGGCAAGGCGATCGGGGATTGCTCCCTGCGCGATTTTCGCATATTTGCCAATCAGGTTTGTGCCCTGGATGATGGCGGTGTGTATCTCAATCTCGGTTCTGCGGTGATCCTGCCCGAAGTATTTCTCAAAGCGTTGACCGTTGCCCGCAATATCACCGGCTCAGTAAGGGACTTCACCACAGCGGTCTTTGATATGAATATGCACTACCGCGCTAGGGTTAATGTGGCGCAAAGGCCGGGTGGAGACTGGCGGACAGGGCTATTACTTCATCGGGCAACACGAGATCCTGATACCGCTTTTGGTGAAAAGTGGTGCTTGGTGCTTAGTGCTTGGTGCTTGGTGCTTAGTGCTTGGTGCTTGGTGCTTGGTGCTTGGTGCTTGGTGCTTAGTGCTTGGTGCTTGGTGCTTAGTGCTTAGTGCTTGGTGCTTAGTGCTTAGTGCTAGGATTGCAGACGTCTCGTCTGCACAAGCGACGGAGTCGCTTACTTTTTTGCGGAACTCCGTTCCGTTTCGACACGAGACGTGTCGAATCCTATGGCTTTCCTCTAAACCCCCGCATTCAGAACTAATCAACCCCGCACCAAGCACCAAGTACCAAGAACTAAGAACAAGCACCAAGTACCAAGCACCAAGCTCTAAGCACCAAGTACCAAGCACCAAGCACCCCTCAGACCTCAGACCTCACCCCTCACACCTAAAAAAAAGCTCCCCCCGATTTCTCAGAGGGAGCTTTGGATGTTTAGGGAGTGCTTTTTGTTTTAAAATCCGAACCAGGGGCCTACTGTAAAGGTGATCCCTTCATACTTTGTGTTAGGTGATCCGCTCACTTCATATTCTTCTTCGCCCATACCGATTACACGCCAGTTCTCACGCAGGTTGATGCCATAAGCATAGCCGCCTTCCGCGCGGATTCCGAGCCAGGGCAGGAATCTCACCAGTAATTCAGCTCTGGGCTGAGCAATCAGATAGCCTTTACTCAGTTTGAAATGGGTGTTGTTTGAACCGGTGATGATATTAGGCAGTGAATCCCAATCGTAGTTTGCATCAGTATTTACGAACTCAAGCTCGTGATTTGCTCCGCCAACCATCAAGCCCATTGATGCGGTAACATTCTTGGTGATTGGGATGCGTTTATCTAGCGTTACGCCCCCCATGGTGCTGCTATACTGCAACCATACATGATAATTGGAGTCAGCCACGTTCTTACGTTTGCTATCTTCATACCAGGTGATCTGACCACCCAGGAAATAGCCTTTACCGACCGGCAGTTTTGCCGCCCAAGCCTTGTTGCAGTATATACTCATCGGGAAAGCACCGAAGCCTAATGCAGGATCAGTTATCAGGTCATTAATATCTGTCATATCAAGCTCCATCCAGAGGGGAACCCAGGTTCCACCACCGTATCCGGGGCTAAGTTTCTTCTTGGTAGGGGTTTGGGGCACAGGAGTGCTGCCAGAACTGGAGCCGCGTGAGCCGATGGTCATATCAAAGCTCTCGGTTTTGCCATCACGGAAGACAACGATGGTGGCCACGTCTCCGGCGCGCAGGGCTTTACGGATGCGTTCAAAGGCCGCGTAGTTTGTGACTTCTTTGTTGTGAACTGAGAGGATAATATCGTCTTCCTGGATGCGGTAGTTCCAGGCTGGGGAATCACGAACGACTCCGGTTACCAGGACGCCGATATTGCCCTTGTAATTCAGCGTTTGCGCTTTGGGGAAAGTGAGATCTTCCAGATAGAGGCCAAAATACGCCGCGTCTGAGGCTTCTTTGCCACCGGTTCTGTTGATCACTACACGTGTATTCACATCGTCAAGGCCTTTTAGTTCCATTATCAGGCGATTGACATCTTCAAGGTCTTTGATGTCTTGCTTTAAGTCCGCGTCTGCAAGCAGTAACGAACTGAGAGCTAGCGTCAGGATCAGGATTAAGCTAATCTTTTTCATCGGTCTTACCTCGCTTGTTTTTCATATCCTATGTGCAAAAGCTGTGCCATATCCAATTATCAATTTATGTGTATGAATAGCAGTGTGTTAGCATACAAGCCGTGATTCCGATAGCCAGAGATCCATATCATTGTGATATAGCGCTATATCGAAAAGACATTGATTGAGTATCTGAGCCAAGCTAGCGGAGCTTTCCCAAAGCTCCATCTGGAGTTTGGACACTTACCGATATATGAATGTCCTTAATTTTGATCTTTCTGGGTTTCTGGCTTTGTAATGCGCATGCTATCTGAAATACTCTTCCTACGAAACTCACATGGTCATCAAGCACCGCGCAAGACTCAGAATACCTCGCGGGCATTGACGATGAAGTTCACGGAGTCATCCCCAAAGCCGATGTCCATCCTCAGGTTCAGCTTTTCGTCCGGTAAAATGGAGAAGCGCAGCCCGCCTCCCACAGAATAGTGCCAATCTTTCAGACTGATATCACGGAGAGCCGGAGCCACCTGACCGGTTTCGGCAAAGAGCACGAAGCCCAGACGGCGGGAGAAGCCACCCTCAAAGGGGAAGATGCGATGCTCCGCGCGTTGCGCGACGCGAACTTTGTCGATAAAGCGTTTAGATCCATAGGCCCTTAAGCGGCTACCGAGTTCCGCATAGTTAAAATATGGCATAGCACCGTGATGAGTCACCAGATCGCTTTGCAGGGCGATCAGAGACTTGGCTCCGGTGGGCAGATAGGTTCGGAAATCATAGCGAGATTCGGTGTAGTCATAATCGCTACCCAGAGCGTCAAGGAAGAAGAGCTGCGCGAGCTCAAGCTTGTATCCGCTTGTGGGGTAATAGCTTCTGTCTGTGCTGTCAAAGCCGATGGCATAGCCCGCACCGGAATATGTGGTAGGTTCAAAACCGGGGAGATCGCTGCCTTGCATAAAGCCACCCATCACGCTTTTACGCACACTGTGCCTTCCTTGCGATAGCCGTAGGGAAAGATCCAGATTCCGCCCCAAACTCCGGCTCAGCTTGCTCTCCACGGCATATAGCCTGGAGGTAAATGCTTCCGCGTCGTTGGCGGAAGTCGCGTTTCCCGTGCCATAAAAGGTATCAGGCCAATCCTGAAAGATCATGGTGGCTGAGAGATCCCAATCCTCACCACGATATTGGGGCAACAGCACCAGCAGGAACTGATGTTTCTGAGTGTACATCGTGTTGTTTAAGAGGGGAGATGCTTTTACCCCCTTGATTGAGGATGGGCTCTTCCAATTGGTATCGGAAATAGCTGAAACCACCCCCCCATG
>JAJOKA010000187.1 GCA_021206555.1 Candidatus Cloacimonadota bacterium
AATGGGGGGGGCGCACGAAGTGCCCATCTCGTTGCGCAGCACCCACCTCGTAAAAGACCCATCCCGTCGCAGAGACCCATTTCGCACGAAGTGCCCATCTCGTCACGAAGTGGACCCATTTCGCACGAAGTGCCCATCTCGTTGCGCAGCAACCCATCTCGTGCCACAGGCACAAAATGATTGACACAATCCTGCCAGGATGAAAACCTGCTTGCAAGCGATAGATGGAGATGATGATGTCTTTTGTACACTTGCACAATCACACACAATACAGTTTATTAGACGGTGCCTGCCGGGTGGACCGCATGGTGAAGCTCGCGGTCGAAATGGGTATGCCTGCGGTGGCGATCACGGATCATGGCAATATGTTCGGAGCCGTGGATTTCTATAAGAGTGCCAAAAAAGCCGGCATCAAGCCCATCATCGGCATTGAGGCATATATCATCAATGGTGAGCTGGAAAGTGAAGCTGGCAAGAATGATACGCGATATCATCTGATCCTCTTGGCACAAAACCTGAAGGGCTATCAAAACCTGATGAAGCTCTCTTCTGTGTCCTACATCAAAGGGTTTTACTACAAACCCAGGATCAACAAAGCCTTATTGGCAGAACACAGCGAAGGGCTGATCTGCCTTTCTGCCTGCGTGAAAGGAGAGATACCCGCGCTGTTGCTCAATGGACGTGTGAATCAGGCCAAAGAAACCGTGCAGTGGTACAAGGAGCTCTTTGGCGACCGCTACTATCTGGAGATTCAGAATCATCAATTGGACATGGAAAAAGCCGTGATGCCCAAAGTGATCGAACTGGCCAAAGAGATGGACGTGCCCCTGGTGCTCACCAACGATTGTCACTATCTGCACCAGGAGGATCACGAAGCGCACGACATCCTGCTCTGCATCCAGACCGGAAAGCTGCTGAACGATCCCGGACGCATGCGCTATAATACCACACAGCTATATTTCAAATCTCCGGAAGAGATGAGCAGGATCTTCCCGGAGGTACCGGAAGCCTATAACAATACGCTGAAGATAGCCGAACGCATCGATCTGGAGCTGAATTATGACCACTTCCTTTTGCCCAAGCTGGATACGCCGACTGAATTTCCGGAAATGGGAGATTGGCTGAAGCATCTCTGCTATGAAGCGGCAAAGATCAAGTATCCCCAGATGGGCGAGGAAGTGACCGAGCGCATAGAGTATGAACTGGGCGTGATCAAGCGCATGGGCTTTGAAGGCTATTTCCTGGTGGTGAAAGATATCATCGACAATGCCCGTTTGCAGGACGTTCCGGTGGGCCCGGGACGCGGTTCCGCAGCCGGCAGCATCATCGCGTATCTAATGGACATCACCAAGATAGACCCCCTGAAATATGGCCTGCTCTTCGAGCGTTTCCTCAATCCTGACCGCATCAGCATGCCGGATATAGACATCGATTTTTGCGCGCAGAGGCGGGGCAAGGTGATCGACTACATCGTGCAAAAGTTTAACCGCGAGAGCGTTACCCAGATCATCACCTATGGCACTTTGGGCGCCAAAAAGCGTGATCAAGGACGTGGCCCGGGTGCTCTCCGTCTCGGCTTCGGAAGCCAATATCATCACCAAGACCATCCCCGGCATGGTAAAGAGCCTGGAAGACGCGCTCAAGCAATATCCTGAGTTTGCCAATCTGATCAATCAAAATGAGCTCTATCAAAGCGTACTGAAACACTCCATCGTGCTGGAGGGTTTGATCCGTCAGACCGGCATTCACGCAGCCGGAGTGGTGATCGCGCCAGGAGATTTGACCGATTATGTGCCTTTGGCTTGCAGCGTGCAAAAAGATGGCGAGAAGGTGATCCTGGTGCAATATGAAGGGAAATGCTGGATGAGCTGAAGATGCTGAAGATGGACATCTGGCTGAAAACTCTCACTTTAATCAAGAAATGCGTGGAGTTGATCGCCCAAAGCCATAACATCGATATCGACATCGAAACTGTGCCGCTGGACGATCAAAAGGTATTTGCCATGCTCAGCCGGGGTGAAACAGACGGAGTGTTCCAATTTGAAAGCGATGGCATGCGGAAATATCTCATCGAGCTCAGACCCAATATGTTTGAAGACCTGATCGCCATGGTGGCGCTCTACCGTCCCGGCCCCATGCAGTTCATCGATCGCTATATCGCCCGTAAACACGGTAAAGAAAAGGTTACTTA
Organism: Candidatus Cloacimonadota bacterium; assembly: GCA_021206555.1. Lineage (GTDB taxonomy): Bacteria > Cloacimonadota > Cloacimonadia > Cloacimonadales > Cloacimonadaceae > UBA5456. The sequence goes on from JAJOKA010000187.1 coordinate 2,192, forward strand.
TGATCATCCCCTGGTGGAAAACACGCTGAAGAGCACTTATGGCGTGACGATCTATCAGGAACAGGTGATGCAGATCTCGCGGGAATTGGGTGGACTCACCGGTGGTGAGGCAGACACACTGCGTAAAGCTATGGGTAAGAAGAACGTGGATCTGATGATGAAGTTTCAGGAAAAGATCCTGGCAGGCGGGGCCAAAAATGGCGTGCCACCCACTGTGATCGATAAAATCTGGCAGGATTGGCTGAAATTTGCCGAATACGCGTTTAACAAGAGTCATGCCACTTGCTACGCTTTGGTGGCCTATCACACAGCCTGGCTCAAGGCACATTATCCTGTGGAGTTTATGGCAGCACTGCTCACCCTGGAGGATGATCCCAGTGATATCCCGATCCAGATCGAAGTGTGCAAAAACATGGGCATCAACATCATCCCGCCCAATATCAACCGCAGTGAAGCGGAGTTTAGCGTGCATGGCAAGGAAGTGCTTTTTGGCCTGAGGGCGATCAAAAACCTCGGAGAAGCGGCAATGCGCGCCATCATCGAAGACCGCATGGAAAACGGAGCTTATGCCAATATCTTCAACTTCTGTTCGAGGCTGGATAGCTCATCGGTGAATAAAACGGTGTTGGAAAGCCTGATTGCCAGCGGGGCCATGGACGAACTGGAAGGCAGCAGAGCGCAGAAGTGGGCAGTGATCGAACAAGGCTTTGGCCTTCTCGTCCTCAGAACAGAGAGACCGCAAAAAAGGGCAAACTTCGCTCTTTGACCTGATCGCCGATGACGATGATAATCAGGATTATTATCCCACACTGCCGGCCATCGAGCCCTGGACCTATCTGCATCAATTGGATATGGAAAAGGCAGTTTTGGGCTTCTATATGAGCGGACATCCTTTGTTTGAATACCGCGCAATGCTCAAATATATCAGCACCGCGGATTCCATCAGCGGTAAAGCAAAGAGTGGTGAAATGCTGGTGGTGGGGATCGTCTCCAATATCTCAAAGAAGAAGGATAATCGTGGGAAATCCATGGCCTTCATTGAGATGGAAGACCTCATGGGTAAGTTCGAAGTGCGCTCTTTAATCGGGATTATGACAGCTATCTGGAGCAAATGCAGGTGGGGGCGTGTATTTTTTGGTCTATGGCAGCAAGAGTCAATTTAACGGCAATGATGACGGCATGCTTCGCGTGATGCCCAAAGCGATGATCCCCTTTGAAAATCTGGATAGTGAGCTGAGCGGAACCCTGAAAATCCGCATGAATCAAAGCCAGATCAAAAAAGGACTGCTGTTGGAACTGGCAAGACAGATCAAGCGCAGCAAAGGCAAGTTCCGTCTGCAAACCGAGCTTCAGGGCAAGGATGAGGACTATTTCACACTGGAAACAGAAAACGGCTTGTTCCCTGATAATGCCATCCTGACCTGGCTGGAAGGGCAAAAGCTGGAATTCAGCCTGGAGTGTAAGGTAAATAATGATAAAGAATATTAGCATCCTGGCTCTGCTATTGGGGTTTTGCCTCTTAGGAGCAGTGGAAGTGGTGGTGGAAAACTATGATTCCACAGTAGATATCTGGCTGCTGCTGCCTTACGATGACTTCATCTTTGGCGCAGGTGATGGTGGGGCTGAATATCAGCTCAGCACGCAGATCAAGGATGGAAGGGGCAAGCAGGCTGCCGTGAATGAAACGCAGCTTTCGGTACCACGTCAGAGCTGGCTACGAGGCACAGCTATACCGGTCATGCTGCAATATGAACTGGGGCCAGGATCCTATGAATTGAATCTCACTCTGCGCAATCGCAAATTGGGTGACCGTCGTAACTTTAGCCGTAAATTCCAGCTGGGCACGCAAAACACTGAGATCGGTCAAGCTTACATCATCGCCACCCGTGAGGGATTCAGCTATATCCCGGGCCTTCTTGATCTGCGGGAGCTCGATAGCTTGGTTCTGAGACAGAGCTTTTCCGTAGCCGCGCGTCAGATCACCCTCAAGCTGGATGACCAAAGAGTGGATTTTGCCTATCCGCAAAGCCCCTGGGAACAGGATATCATCGCCATCAGCCATACCGACAGCCTGTCCGCGCTTAGCGTTAGCATCACTGAGAACAATATCCGCTATGAAATGGAGGCCTTGCTCTATAAGCCGTGGTTCTCCTTCAATGCCCGCTATTCAGCCAAAGACCAATTGGCACAATTGCGCTATATCGCTACCCAAAATGAATGGCAAATCCTGCGCAAAGTGCCGGATAGCAAGCTGACCGAAGCCATCGAAAGCTACTGGCAAGCGCATGACCCCACTCCGGGAACCTTGCGCATGAGAATCGAGAGCAGTTTTACAGCAGAGTGCTGCGGGCAGATGAACTCTTTACCATCCACAAACGGCTCACGGGATGGAAAAGCGACCGGGGACGCATCTATATCAAGTTTGGAGAACCGGAGCAGATCGTGAGCAATGCCTTCCCCATCGGAGAACCGCCCAGCATCAGATGGCACTATTTCCGGCTCAATCTGAGTTTTCTATTTACCGACGATCGCGGCTTTGGACAATATACCCTAAGGAACAAAGATGAAGAATATCAGGATTTTTAAACAGCTGCTGATCTTGGCAGCATTGACTCTGAGCGTGACAGCAGGTTCCGCGCAAAGACTGAACATGCACGTGGATGTTTCCCGCTTTCTGGATGAAAGCGGCAATACCATCGTGCTGGTGGACTATCAAGCGCCCTACCGCAATCTCATGTTTATGGCCCAAAACGGAGGCTTCTTCGCGCGGCTGGACGTGGAACTCGAGATCGCCAATCAGGATTCCATTATATACCGCCAAAAGGTGACGGATAACATCGGCATCAGCAGCAAGTATGATGCTTCATCTCAGAGAAAATCCTATCTCAACAGGTTGGTGTTCAGCACGGATGAACCCCGTTTTGCGATTGGTTTTAAGGCGTTGGATGTCTATGCCGAGACGGAATTTAAGTGGAGCATGGAGCTGGAAGCCCTGCCTCCCTTCAGTCGTTTGAGCGACATCGAACTCAATAGCCGGGTAAGCCCGGACAGCAGCAGCTATTTGGTCAAGTTTCAACGCAACAAGGTGGTGTATGAACCCATCCCTTCCGTATTACTCAGCAAAAACTACAGTGAGTATGCCTACCTTTATATGGAAATATATAGCCCGTCAGAGGAAATCGGCAGTTCCTATCTGCTCAATCTCAGTTTTGGAGCAAAAACGGAGACTTGGTACTGGATGAATATCTGGATAACAGCTTTGAGCGACTACGCGATGCCATCAGTCTCAAGATACCTCTGAGGGATCTGAGTGCCGGCAGATATCAGGGTAATGTGACTATGCAAGCAGGTGAGAGCATGGAAAGCCGGGACTTTGAGTTTGTGCTCACCGAGGATATCGAGCAGCGCTATCGTCTCTTTGAAAATGCCGATGATGAGTATGCGCTGATGCGCTACTTTATGCAGAGCAATCTGCCTGCCAATTGGACTGCCTTCGATGGCGAGACCAAAACCAGGTATATCAATAATTTCTGGCAGTTTATGGCCACCAGTGCCGGGATGAGTGAAGAGAATATCATCAAACTGGTGGAAGAACGCGTGAACCATGCCAATCGCCACTACTCAAGCCTCAAAGCGGGCTGGACTTCGGACATGGGACGCATCTACATCCGCAATGGAGCGCCCGCGGATATCTATAAAGATACCAGCTCGGATGCTACCAGGTTTGTGCGCAAGGATTATCAGATCTGGAAATACAGCGGTGGCACCAAAGCTGTGTACCTCTTTATCGATATTCAGATGAACAATAACTATCGTTTGATCTATGTGAATGGTGACGACATGGAAAATACCAATCCGGATTGGATCAAGTATTTAGGCACGGATTTCGATACCAATCTGCTGAGGAACTGATGCGACTCAGCTTTCGGGATCAATCCCCACCGGCAAAAAGGCGTCTTCAAAATGACGCACACTAAAAGCATCCTCACAGCGATCATAGAGCAAAATGATCGCGTCAAAACGAGTATTGTGTTTGTCAAACTGAGGATTCTGCTTAGTATATATGAGAGCTGTGAGTGATATTTTTCGCTGTTTACGAAAATTTATGTTCTCGACAGCTGAGTCTATAGTGTGATGGGAACGGGTTTTAACTTCAACGAATATGAG
>JAJOKA010000141.1 GCA_021206555.1 Candidatus Cloacimonadota bacterium
GTCGAAAGCGCCGGACATTATCAGCTCCGATGTGGATTGGGAGATAAGCGTAATTGGCTTGGCTTCACGAAATTGGGATAGCGCTTTCAACTCCGAGGGAGTCTCCTTTGGAGTTAATGCCGCTTGATCGATTCAGGTTAGCCGATGAATCTTGAAGCTATAGCTATGTTCAGAGTAGCCATCGATCTTCGGGCGGCATTGACTTCAAACAGCGGGATTGGGGAAGTGAAGGGTGAAGAGTGAAGAGTGAACAGAGAACAGAGAACAGGGAACAGAGAACAGGGAACAGAGAACAGAGAACAGGGAACAGAGAAAGCATGCACGCTGCTTGAACTCCTCCGCTTCGCTACGAAGTCCAAGGGTGGAAGGCATGCACGCTAGTCGAAGTAGAAAGCGCAGTGTCATCACCAGCTCCGCAATGAGATTGGGGGGGTGGGGGGGGATTGGCAAGCCGATATTACTCCGGGGGCAGCACCCAGTTTGAAACCCAACCGGTTGATTGCATCACCAGGAGCTCTTTGCCGTGAGCGCGATATGAAGTGGAATTTAGGGATACACTGAACATGTACCAGTCTTGTCCTGCCCAATGGGATTTCTTAACCTTATAGCTGCGGGTTTTGCCGGATAGTTGAACAAACATATCGGGGGTATCACCCGGGAAATTAACCTTCAAGATGTAATACATGGGTTGTGGATCCGCTGACCATCTGATAGTGTAGTCCTGTCCAGATCAAGATCAGGGAGGTTCACGATGGGAACTCCCGGACGCATGATTCTCCCGCTAAAAGTCTTGTCACCCTTGGTCAGCACATAGTCTGTGGTATCCCTGATGATACCGGGAGCGCCATAGATATTGGGGTATTCATAATAGGTGTAATCGTCTATCTCAAAGGCAGGCCACCAGTATTCCTCACCAAAGGTTCTACCATTGATCGTCAGGATTCCCGGATACTCACCTCGTGGGCAACGCAGCAGGGCACTCGTATGGCTGATGCTCAACTGATAGCAAATTCCGCGCTATAGTTATCAGTAAGGTCAAGCCCGGTGGGGCTTTTAGCGCAGCCGCCGCAGATTAATATCACGGATAGCAGCCAAATGCCGCGTAGCCGATGTCCGGCGAAAAAGATCACAAGCTTTCTTGTAAGTAAGGTCATTGTTCAAGCTCCTTGAAGCAATTAGTTCTCAGTATTCAGCCCTGTCCCTTATCTATGATGTCTTTTCTTGATCTCGCGAGCCCGATAGGTAAAGGCTTTTTCCACGGGCAGGGCGTAGAGCAAGGCTTTGGAATCATCATCAAAGCAAGCGGTGGCGTCCAGCGCATCGGCTATAGCAGCAACTTTTTGGGTGGGCACGATCATCTTGCAGATCTCGCGAATATAGCGCCGTGCTTCCAGGTGCTCATCCAATTGAGAATAGCGGACTTTGCAGATTGTAGCTCCCGGCGCGCCACTGCTCATTGCCGCTTCAGTGAGCTGTGTGCCACGGCCTTCTTCACAGATCAGATTCAATTCCGTGAGATCATGCAGATAGTCACGATGCTTGATAGCCTCGCGTTCCAGGCTGGATTTGCGCCATTCCATACCGCCTTTGATGGCATCAATCGCTGAAACCATCTGTTCGATGCTGGCCGCCTGATCGATTCTGGATCGAGAGATCTTAGTATTCACAATGCCGTGTTTAATGGGAAAGACGTAGGCGATTCCCGTCCGGGCTCATCCAGCTTGCCCACTTCGATATAGAGTTCCATGACGGGATTGGTGTCGTGTTTACTGAGCACAAGGTTTACCAGCTCCTTTTCGGGAGGGATCGTGATGCGCAAAAGGCCCAGCTTGTCTCGCGCTCCGGAGCCTTCGCCAAAGGTAGCAGCAGGAACGCTGGCACCATAGTTTAAGGCAATCCGGGATATCTTGTCGCCTTCTCCTCGCTGTACGATGCATGTGATGCCCACCAATTGTTGATAGAAGGCACCCGGTTGTTTGCTCTTAAAGTGGATTTTGTGATTTTGCGTGTAATGCGGATGAGCCTTCAGGATATCAAGTTCGTGGCTGAAGATTGAGCCTTTGCCGGGAGTACGGAGACATACTTTTTGGCGATGTAGCTGAGCACGCTCAGTTCGTCTGCTTCTTGCACGATGAAGCTGATGATCTCTACCGGATAGGACAGCAGAGAGCCCCGGCTCAAAAAGCTGGGGAAACTGCTGCTTTTGTTCAGGATTGAGGAGCGTCCTACCTCACTGAAGATTTGGCGTAGCCCCAGCGCGAAGAGATCGTCAGTCACAGACTTTGACAGGTCTTTATTGATGATGATGCTTATTTTGACCGCTTTCATGGGCTTACACATCCGCGCTTAGCTCAAGGTTTTCCGGCTCGTAATCCCTTAGGAAGGCTTTGCGACGGTAATTTACGACTATGCCCATACCCAAGACAGTGAGGATGGGGCACACCGATGCCGTGGCCAAAATGCCGAAACCTTCCACTACTCCTACTTGCGCCCCGATCCCTAAACCCATTGATAGCACCAGCGGCACAGTGATCGGGCCTGTGGTAACTCCGGCGCTATCCCAGCCGATGTTCACAAACTCTTCGGTGGAAAAGCGCGTGACCAATAGTAAAAGCAGATACAGTGGTCCCAACAGCCAAAAGAGAGGTATGTTCCAGATGATTTTGGCCACTCCCAGCATGATGCCGGCACCCACACCTAATGCTACTGATTGGATGAGGAGGCTCTTTTTGAAAGCTCCGACGGTGATGTCCTCGACCGTGAGCCCCAGCGCATTTAGCGCGGGCTCTGCCAGAGTGGCGCTATAGCCCATCGCGAAGGCAAAGAGCAGCACCACGATCAAACCGGCCATGCTGTATGCCCCTTTTCCAAAGAGCGGACCAACGCGCAGGTGTATAACGGTAAACACCACTGCTAGCATCAAAATCCTGATCATCAAAGTCCACTGTCACGATCCTGCCATTTTCCTCATAGTAAAAGAATTGATTCACGCTACCGTCAGGCTTGATTGCCGTATGCACATAGTCTTCGCTGAAGCCTTGGATAATCCTCTGTCCTGCGGGAATTTGCATGCGCATGAAGGATACCGGAAGATTGGAGCCCACCTGATCCCCGATTTTGGAAAGCCCGAGCTCTATCCCTCCGCCAAATATGGCCATACCGATCACCGCAAAGGTCAAGCCCAGCATAACTTCATCAGCACGGGCAAGTCTTTCCCTTAATACCAGATATAGCACGCCCAAAAGGAAAATGGATAGAGGCAGGATAGCGCGCAGAGCGCCCACGATATTGCTTTTGGTATGGGAAATCACATCCGGCAAGGCCTGAGAGCCCATATCGTGGCTGAGCTCATCAAGTTTGAGCAAATGCGAGTAGCTGGCTTGTAAGTCCTCCGAAGCGTGACGAATCAACCAGATCCGAAACTGAGCAAGGGAGCCAAATACTTCTCTGATCCGCTCTTCACTATCACCCAGACCGGCCACATAGCTCATTAACTCTGCCTTATTCCCATCAAAAAGCGACCAACTGCGCTTCAAAGCTTGCTTTGCCCAGCGCGTAATCCCGCATCTGGTCTGCATCGGTAAACAGACTATGAGCTTCCGTCCTTTCGCGCGCAAAAAAACTCACATCATCCATGGGAGCCGGCACCTTATGCGCAATGCCTATTCCCAAGATTAGCACGGTGATCACAGGCACCAGTGAGGCCAGGGTAACTACGCCAAATCCGCCTTCGGTTTTGTCTCCTCCTTTGTTTGCCACATGACTGATGCCAATGCCCAGGGCCAAGACCAAAGGCACGGTTACGGGCCCGGTAGTGACCCCCTCCGCAATCCCAAGCCAGGCCTAAGATATGCCTCAGGTTAGGGTCTAAGTAACTATACAAGGACAGGCTGAGCAAAATGCTGATGAGGATATAGATGTATGGTTTGAGAGACCAGCCTTTGAGGAAGCGATACATACCCAAGATCAAAGCGAGCCCGACACCGAAGCCAACAGCCATCACCAAAAGGGACGAATACTTGTTCAAGATCAGAAACAGCAAGGGAGCTCGCCAGGCTAAGACACTGGTTCCGGCAGCTTTTAATACTCCGATGGCAGGCTCTGCATAGGTGGAAACCAAGCCCAAGACGAAGGCAATAAACAGGATGCTGCCCACTTTGGCCTTTTGGGGCAAACGGATCCCGATCTCTTCACCCATGGGCATTATTCCCAAGAGCAAACCTTCCATAAAGAAGGCCAAACCTAAGATTACCATCATCATGCCCAAGGCAATCACCGAAGCGTCCAGAACCGGGATGCCCAAAACGATAGTCTGGAAAGCGAGTAAGTATAGGATAATGACCGATACGGATTTGATCTGCTCAGTCAATTTACGACGGACATAGCGGATGATGAGCTTTGCCGCTTCATTGCTGCTTACTTTGTAGCTGCTTCTATCACCTTTGCGCATTTCAGCTTATTGTTGCACTGCGATATACAGAGCTGTAGCCAGCTTGACCAGGTTTTCGTCGGTGGAGTTCAGCCTTTCGGCCAGGATCTGGGCAATATTTTGCATGATGCGAAAAGCAGCAGGGTAGTGTTCACGGGCAAAGCTGTCAAAATCGCTTTTACTTAAGGTATGCAGCAGGCAATCCTCTGCGGCTATTACATTTGCGTTGCGGGCAGCATGTCCCAGGATGCCATTTTCACCGAAGGTGGGCAGATAGTCCGCGCTGAGGGTGGCCAGCACTTTTTCGGTCGAGGCGATGTCTTCATCAAAGCCTTTGACGAGGTCTTTTGTCACGCGGACCTTGCCTTTGCTGAGGATGAAGATCTGATCCCCAAAGCTCTCTTCCCGAAGGATGTATTCACCACGCTTAAAGGATACTGCTTGCAAGTGCGGGAGCAAAGCGCTCAGCTCCTCTTCCTGAAGGTCTTTGAAGAGACGAATGCGTTTTAGAGTCTTCTCATCCAGCATGTGGCCTCCTACCTCAGGATAATCGCCAGATCGTTTTCTTGCACGATGCTGTCCCGGGGGGGGATTGATGCGAATGCTGCTCTTGTCCTCGCTTTGCATCCTGCGTGTGCGACTGAGGGTGCTTTTGATAAACTGATCTATGGCCGAGGCATCGTCGTCGAAGATGCTATCCAATTCCAGTTCCGGCTCGCGGGATAATAGCCCCAAGACCAGCATGCCTTCGTTGTGAAAGAGGTGATCCGCCAATTCCTGATATTGCCGGGTGTAGAACCCGGAATCTATCTCCACTGTGGAAAAATGACAGTTGCTATCCTTGGCCAGCCGTGAAAAGATATTCATGTTATGCATATTCAACACGTTGTTAGCCAATAGATTGCCACCCAGATCGTCCCAAACCAGAGTATTGAAGATGCCGATGCGATGAAGAAGTTGCTTGTTTTCGGTGTTGATCAGCTGCACAAACACGCGATCCTTTTTGGCTTGGTAATGCACGGCATTGGCCACGATGATGCTGCGGTCATCCACCGCGTTTTGGGGTAGATTGTGATCGGCCAGGACGATCACTTGTGAAGCAGAGGACACACAAGCCCGCTTCAGCACATCTTCCTGACTGGCTTCTCCCCGGACAAAGCTAAGCGAGAGTGAAGGATACTTGCTTTCCAGGCTCTCAAAGAACTCCGGGCTTTCGTTTAGCACAAGGCACAGCTCGGCTCCTTCCATCCCTTTATCGATCAGCGCGCGCAGAAAGAAATGACCGGTGTTGTTCCATCCGCAGATCACGATGTGATTGTTTAAGCGTAATTGTTTCAAACCTTTGGCTCCTTTCAGGCGATCTTCCAAGAAAAGCGATGCGATCAAACCTGTAAATACGGATAGCGAGGCAAAGCCGATGATGATGAGCATCATACCCACAACTCTGCCCATACCGGTGATGGGATATTTGTCTCCATAACCCACAGTGGCCACGGTTACAATCGCCCACCAGATGCCATCCCCAAAATGATTCAATAGTATTGGATGCCGAGCCTGATGCTCAAGCAACCAAACCAGGGCAGCACTAATCAGCAGCAAGACACCGATAAAGAAGGTCACCCCAAACAAAGCGCAGCACCAGCTTCTGGTTCTCATGGCTGAGGCCATGTCTTAAACAGAGCTTGCGCAGCAACTGAGTAAAGCCTTTTCCCCGATGCTTCGCTGCATGAGGTTTCATCAAGCTATCCTATGAAAAGATACAAAATCCCGTTCATGATGCCGATGATCAGATTCAGCGCGATAAAGAAATAGGCCAGATATTTGTGCACATAGCGGTTGTAGTATTTCAGGAAGAAATCGCTGCTGAACTGGAAATCGTAGTCATCTATGCGGTGTTCCACCCGCCATTGCTCC
>JAJOKA010000225.1 GCA_021206555.1 Candidatus Cloacimonadota bacterium
CATGCACTTGCCCCAGGTATTTGCGTCCCCAGTTCAGGCTTTGGCTTTGAAGTAGTTTTATCCGGGATGATCTCGGTTTCCTGCAAGGCCTGAGTATAATAGTCGCAATGGATTTCAGCTACTTGCACCAGGGAGTTGGCTGCGTCCAATTTTTCCACGATCCAGCTTTCCCCACCGTGCAGATAGATGGCTCCTTCATGCGTCATCCATTGCGAACTGGCTTCATCCACATAGGCGATGCACTCGCCTTCAGCCAGGATCGGATACTGTGAAGACGCGTTGCGCAAGGATACTTCGGCTGCAGGATAACTATCGATGATGCCCACGTATTTATTGCCTACTTTGCGGATTTTGCCTTCTTCTTCCAGGATGGAAAGGTGTCCCCAAAGCGCTACCGAGGGCAGAGTGCCAAAGTCCTCATCATCTCTGAAGGCCATTTCGCTAACCGCGCAGTGCAGATGCTTGAGCAATATCTCCATGTTGTCGGGATCGATCAGTGCGTGCTCGGGATTGTTTTCCCAGATGAACTCTGGGTGATGGCAGATGTATTGATCCAAAGGATTGGCTCCGGTGAGCAAGATGCTGAGCGCTTTATTGGCCTTGCGTCCTGCTCTTCCTGCTTCTTGACGCACGGCTGAAATGCTGCCGGGATAGCCATTGATGATGGCCACGTCCAAGCCGCCGATATCGATGCCCAGCTCCAGGGCATTGGTCGAAATCACGATGCCGAGCTTGCCCAGGCGCAGGTCTTCCTCGATCTTGCGGCGTTCGGAAGGCAGATATCCGCTGCGATAGCTGGCTATCCGATCCCGATAATCACTGCCAACGCGTAAAAGCAGCATTTCCACGCTGCGTCTGCTCACAGAAAAGAGAATACCTTGCAGAGGGTGATTTAGCAGCAGTCTGGCCAAAGAGGCGGATTCGGCAATGGTACTGCGTCTGATGCCCAGGTCTTTGTCCACCAAAGGAGGATTGTAGATCAGATTGATCCGTTCTCCGGCGGGAGAGCGTCGGTATCGATCAAGACCACATCTTCGCCCAAAAGCTCTTGTGCGAGTTCCTGCGCGTTGGCCAAAGTCGCTGAGGTGCAGATGAATATGGGCTTGATGTTATATACCCTGCAAATCCGTTTCAAACGCCTGAGCACATTGGCAAAATGGGAACCGAATACTCCACGGTAGTAATGCACTTCATCGATTATCACATAGCGGAGCCGGGAGATAAAGCCACTCCACATGCCGTGATTGGGAAGGATGCCCAAATGCAGCATATCGGGATTGGAAAAGATGATCTGTGCTTTGCTGCGGATGCGGGAGCGATCTTGGGTGGGAGTATCGCCGTCATAGATGCCGCTTATGATGCTGCGCTTTGTGATCTTGCAGAGATGGGGTGCTCATGTTCCCCAAGCTTATGCGCTGATCCTGAGCGAGAGCCTTGGTGGGGTAGATCAAAAGCGCCCGGCATTTAGGATCCGCGAGGATGTCATGCAGGATGGGCAGTTGGTAGCAAAGGCTCTTACCGCTGGCCACGCCCGTGCTGATCACCACATTGTGTCCACTCAGGACCTCGGTGATGGCCCTGGCCTGATGCTGATAGATGCGTTTGATGCCCATGCTTTTACAGAGCTCGATCACGGCCGGATTCAGAGCTGCGGGAAAGTCCTGATAGATGGCATCCCGTTGCGGCTGAATGAAGGTAGATACGACGTTCTGATGGTAGCGCTTATCCGTTTGCAACCTATGAAGATATGTCTCGACAGCAGTCATTTAGGGCAGCACCACCTGTTTCAACGTGTATGCTCCAAATGAATCCCGGACGCGGATCAGATAAAGCCCGGCGGGAAGCCTGAGCGCGCTGCTGTCATACTCTTTCTGCCTTGTCACGCGGTGCATTAGCTGCCCTTTGATGTTGTAGATGTCAGCGTCAAAGAGCTCGCCGGATTCCAGCTTAAAAGCTCCTCTGGAAGGGTTCGGATAGTTTCGCACCTGGGCGTTTGGCGCAAAGCTTTCAGCATTATCCAGATGCCCGCCTTCACTGCTTAAGAGGATGTCATCGATAAAAAGTGCCAGGGCATCCAGGGACACACAATTGAAGGCTATATATATATCCTGATTGCTGTAAGCGCTCAGGTCATAGCTATACTCAGTCCAGTTTGCCGGAATCGCCAGATAAGCCTCAGGATGCAGTGCGGTGAAGGAGCTGGGAGCGCTATCCGTAGTGGAAATCAGCACTTTCAGGCGTTCCAGACCATAAGCCGCAGTGTAGGATCTGGCCCAAAAGGAAAGATTGGCATTATCTCCCAGGTGCAGATGTGGACTGAGTCAGCCAATCGTTATTGGGCGGAGTCATGCTTGCCGTGGCCATCAGCATCTTGTGGCCGGATTGAGCACTGATGTCGGTCAAAGGAGGGGTGCATTGAGCGGGAGCAAAGACCAGCCAGGGCAGGGCTTCACCTTCAAAAGGGAAGTCCGTGTGCTCCCAATCCCAAGTCAGCGATCCGTCCAGATCGAGGTTGTGCCAGGCTTCCAGCTCGGTGCTAAAGGCAGTGTAGCTTTCAAATCCTTGGGATATCAGATGACTTGTGCCTTCCGGAGGGATGCTGATATTGAAGGAGTTGGGAGGGCCCGGAACTGCTGCCATCCGTGTATCTTGCCTGTACGGTATAACTGTAGCTTTGGCCTGGACTTACTGTGTGGTCAAGGTATTGAGCAGTGCCGCACACGGAAAGCAGCATGCCATTGCGATTGACCAGATAGTCCATCAAGAGCGGATTGTCCGGAGCGTCCCAAGTGAGGTGAACCGCGTTGTCGGAGTAATAACCATGCAGGTTTTGCGGTGCATCTGCTGAACCTACAAAAAAGAGCCTGAGGTTGTTCAGATGGTTCTTGAGCGTGGGCGGAGGTGGAGAAGCGGGATCAGGATTGACGCTCATGCTCTGATACTGCAAAGCGCGGGTGGTAGCAGTGGCAAAGCAAAAGAAGTCTCCGCGGTATTGCCATTAGCGTCGGTATTCTCATCCACAGCCAGGATCAGGTTGTGTTCAGGAATTGTATTCAAAGCTGTTTTGCAAGGGGATCATCAACCAGCCTTGACCGGGTAATCCATTGCTAAAGAAACTAAGATCAAGCAGTCCGTGATAGAACTTCGCTCAGTTGCCCGATCTCCGCCCAATCATTAAGAGAGGATTGAGTGCTGTGCCCCATCCAGATGCGCCACAGTCTGTTAGTATCAAAGAAACCGGTGCTGTTTACGTTGTACTGAAAGCCGATGATGCTGATGCTTCCGTTTTGGCCAATCTCCGTGTTCAAATACAACTGCTGCGAATAGCTGAAACGCGCGGCAGGCTCGATCGGCAATCCCTGATGCAGGATGCTGCCATTGCCGATTGTGACGGTTTGGGCCACAAGGCAGAGAGGTAAGAGGACGAGCAGGCAGATCAGCCCTTTTTGCGCCATAGGCTCACCTGTAAGAGCCGGACTTGATAGTTGCGTTTGCTATGGCGGATTTGCTGCAAGATGTCCTTCGGCTCATCCATCAGCTCGAAGTGAGGTTCCAGGCTTTCTTTTAACCAATCCCAGGCGCGATAGGGCTCTCCGGCTTTGCGGATGCCCGCCGGTGCAGGAATGGCTTTGAAGCCGTAACTATCCGCGATCACCAGGATGCCGCCACCATTGATCCGTTCATGGATCATCTCTACAAAGCGCTGCGGATTGATCGCTTCTTCCAGGGTGTTCAGAGCCAGCACAAAGTCATAGCCACTGAACTTCGGAGCGAGGTTTGAGCTGTCCGCTTGCCAGAACTCCACCTTGTCTGCAAAACCATGCAAACCTTTTACGTTTAAGCTGTGTTCCACCACGCCCTCGATCTCGCCTTCTTCCTGCTGCACATAGCGGATGTAGCCTTCTTCCTTCAGGCGTGTGGCGAGTTGGATAATGCGGGCGCTGAAGTCCAGTCCCATCACATGCTTGAAGTATTTTGCCAGTTCAAACGTCACACGACCGCTTTTACAGCCCAGATTGAGAGCTCTGCTGCCGTGTCCAAGCTGTTCCTTGATGCTGTCCAAAAGCGAGCAGGCAAAGTCCGATTCCCAATCCAGATCGCAATATGGGGTGATGGTGGGATCGTCTTCATAGAGATTGTCTTCGATCTCCACCGCAGCTTCACTGGCGATATAGCGAAAGCGGCGTGTTGGTAGAAAATGCCGTCTGAAGGCATAGCGTGAAGCCCGGATGGCTCATTGCCGGTGGAGATGAAGCTGCCGCCTTTAATCAGATTTGTGCCTTGTGTCAAAAGGTAGGCACGCTGAAAATCATCGTAATAGGGATGAATCTTGAAGCCGGGGAAGGCCGAGATCGGAGTCTCCGTCCATTGCCACACGTTTCCGATAACGTCATAGAACTCGCCAAAGGCAAAGTGATCCACGGGGCAGGCCGAAGCCCAATATTCCAGATTGATATTGCCCGGAGCTTTGTCCCAATATGGTTGATCAGTATCCAGATGAGCATCGCGCAATACATACCACTCCGCTTCCGTGGGCATACGGATCGGCAGCCCGGTTTGCTTGGCTTTCCAATTGCAGAAAGCTTTGGCTTCCAGATAGTTCAGCTCCACGGGATGGTTCCAGGGCATGGGTATCACGCTGGCAATCGTGCGAAGATAATAGGCACCGGAATCATCAATAATCCAAAAGCGGGGATGAGTGGCCTGCTGAAAGCTCTTCCAGGCCCAGCCTTCTTCTGTCCAATAATCAGGACTTTCATAGCCACCGGCATCGATAAACTCTTTAAACTCAGAATTTGAAACCAGATAGCGCGAGGCTTCAAAGCTCTGCACCGCGAAGCTCTTTTTGCCATACTCATTGTCCCAGCCATAAAGCGGATTGTCATGCTCCTTGCCCAGAGTGATCTCTTTGCCCTTTACAAGCAGAAGCTCATTCTTTGGGGCGGTTCCCGCAAGAGTGCAGATGTTCCAAAAGTCCATGGGACGCAAGCGCTCAAGCGGCATTTGCCGGATCAATACAGAGGAAGTCTCCAGATGGATGCGCTCGTGCTCGATGCCCATCACAATCGCCCACCAGGGGCTATCCCAGGTGATCCCACCAATTGGAGCGGCAGATTTGAGATCAGATCATCCACAAAGGCACGCACCCGGTCCCGATACTTGCGCACCTCAGGGATCGCCGGCCAGTCGTAATGCGCTTCATTCAGATCGTCCCAGCTCATCTCATCCACTCCCACGGCAAACATGGCTTCAAAAGCGGGATTGATCCGATCATTCACGATTCCCGCGATATTGAGCTTGTTCATATAAAACACTGCGGTGTGTCCCAGATAGAAGACCAAGGGATGGCGCAAGGGATCCGGCCTTAGATAAAAGGCCTCATCATCAGCCAAAAGCTCGTAGAGCTTTTCCTCAATATCGTATGTGTTGTGAAAATAGCGGCGCAGCTTTGCGCGCAGGGCTTCAGCGTCGCTTTCGTTTAGGATCAGGGTCTTCTGCAGCTTGAGCTCATCCATGGCTTCTCCAAAGGTCTTTGATCTATATTTACCTATAGATTAACCGATATCTGCTGTCAAGCAAAAAAGCGAGAAACCGAGGTGGAAGGCCTCTCCCTTTCTTTGACGCTCCGCCTGGAGTGCCAGCGCGCGACATTTCAGATACTGTGCCTAAAGCACTCAATCATCTATTCTGCACGCATTTATCTATCTGAAAACCGTGCCGATGGCACTCAGAAGGCATGCCCGCTGCTTGAACTCCTCCGTTTCGCTACGAAGTCCAAGGGGGGAAGCGCTTACCACCTTTGGAGTTAATGCCGCTTGATCGATTAAGATTAGCCGATGAATCCTGAAGCTACAGCTCAGTTCATAGAAGCACTTGATCTCCGGGCGGCATTGACTTCAAACAGCGGGAATGGGGGAAGTGAATGGGAAAAAGTGAACCGTGAACAGAGAAGGCGATCTTGCTGCTTGAACTTAACTGAAAGCCAGCTTTCGCAACCGGCCATGAAAGCAATAACAACCACCAGCGATAGTAAGCAAGATGCTCAAAATGCAAGTGACTTATTTGCAGTATATTAGAAACGTCTTTCATGTAAATAATCATGGTGGAGGAATCATGGAAAACACTAAGACCGAAGAGCAAGATATCGTCGTTGTTGCAGAAGCGGATATACAATTCATGAACCTGAGCACTTCTCATGACACGTGTAGCTGTAGATGCATAAATCACTGTTCTTGCGATTGCGACAGATGTTCATGGCATACAGTTGATTCCTAGGATTAATGATAATTAGTGCTGTAAGCGTATCGTATCTCGAT
>JAJOKA010000096.1 GCA_021206555.1 Candidatus Cloacimonadota bacterium
CGGGAGTATCAGTTTTGGCTATCGAGCACACTCAGTTAGTTTTTGCTGAAATTGAGGCGGCATTTCGGATATCTCATCCAGGAACAGGGTGCCTTCTCCCGCCCTTTCTATGCAGCCGACGCGTTCTTCCGCCATCCCGGTGAGCGGCCCGGCCGCGGAGCCAAAGAATTCGATCTCAAACAACGAAGTCGAGATGGCCGCGCAGTTTACGCTCACAAAGGCTTGATTCTTCTTTTCGGAGCTGTAATGGATCATCTGCGCGAGCACTTCTTTCCCGGTACCACTTTCCCCCTGGATCAGCACATTCGCTTCCAGATGCATTGAAGCCAGCACAGCGCTATCCGTGACCCGTTTTGCGGCTTTGGAATTGCCCGTGAAGCGCGCTGCCTGCCTCCGCGTGACTTCTCCCAAGAGATTATTATATTTATCGCGCAGGGTTTTGGAATCCGCCATGATCTCCAGGAGTTTATGCTCGCCTGTCTTGCTGAGGCTTTCTTGCAGCTCCTGAATGTATTCTTGATTCAATTGATCCAGCTGACTCAGCACCGCAAAACCCCTTAAGTAATCCTGCTTTTCCTGGTAGAAATAGCCAATTGTTCTGGTGGTGCGGATGAGCTTCTCGCTCTTACCATGTTTTTTGTAAAAGCGAACTGCCTCCTTCAGTCTGGAAATGGCCTCTTCCCACTTTTTCAATGCGATAAAGGTGAGAGCGATGTTGGAGCTGAGGTCTGTCTTCATCTCCGGGCTGCCATTATCGGCAATCAGTCTTTTCTGCTTCCAGTTGATACCTCAGGGCTTGTTCGGCTTCATTCAGATAGTTCAGGGTATTGGCCAGATTGTTGTAGATTTTGAACTTGGTATGGGGCAGCTTAACCGGGATTTCGCTCAGCGCTTTCAGGCTTTGTTGATAAAACAGCACCGAGGCCCGAAAATCTTCCTGAATGGTTCTCAATATCCCATAGTTGAAGTATAAACCAACCCGATAAACCGGCAAGCGAAGCTGATCAATCAAGCCTCCTGCCACGTTGTAAAAGCGCTCCGCCATTTCAAACTTCTTCAAATGGGCACAAACTAGGATCATCTCAATCGCGATATCCAGGGTCTGGATGCTGATCTGATTTTGAGACGCGACGTCATAGGCCGCGCTGAAATAGGTCAACGCCAGATCATGGCGGCGATTCTGGCTATGAGCGATGGCCAGGCAGCGCAATACGCTAACCCGGCAATAGGGATGCTCCACTTTATCGATGGCAGCCGCGATGGTATCAAGAGCTTCTCGCGCAGCAGCCGGATTTCCATGGCCGGAGTTGAGCCGCGCGCAATCGATCATCAAGGCTAATTCGGAAGGACTGTCTTTGCTGATCAGGTTTGCAGCCTCTTCGATGTAACTCTTCATCGCCGGAATATCGCCTAGCTTCGCGTAGATATTGATGATCACATTCAAGTTCAGAGTGGCACAATCAGAAAGCTGCATTTCTGCAAGTTGCTGCCGGTTCTTTATGGCAAGCTCCAGAGCTTCATCCAGCTTATACACATTGAGATAAGCATAGGCCTTGGCAATGCGTATTGCTAAAACTTCATCGGCATTGAAACCCGCGGATTCTTCATTGATCGCGAGATAGATCAGGGGATCCCGAGCCATCAGGATCAATTGGTGCAGCACTGCTGTGAACGCGTCTGTAAGCATATATGTAGCTCCTTAATCAATAACAAGAGCATCATATTCAGGGCTCTGCTTTGTGTCAACACAAAAAATTGCATAAATTGCACTACGGGGTAGCCAGAGCACATTTCACACTAAGGCATGGGGTAAGATCATGAACTGCTTTAGTTAGCCTTCCTCAAAAGTAGCCAGATAAAGAAGGGACAGCCGATTGCCGCGGTTACCACTCCAACCGGTAACTCCAGGATGCTGATGCTTTTAGCGATAAAATCCGCCAAAACCAGGAAGCTCGCGCCAAAGAATAAGCAGGCCACAAACACGCGCTTTTGAGTGCCGGGAATGATCATCCTGATGATATGCGGAGTGATCAGTCCCACAAAGCCGATGATGCCCGCATAGGAAACCACGATGCCGATCAGCACCGAACTTAGCACAAATATCTGTCGCCGCAAGCGATGCACATCGATGCCCACGCTCACGGCATAGTGATCTGAAGCGCTCATGATGTCCAAAGCCCGGCTTTTGAGATACATCCAGATCAGGATTGCCCCACAGAGCACGCTGAGCCCCAAAAACAGATGCCACTCACCATGGCTGAAAATGCGCCCCAGATTGCCCATCAAAGTGCTGAGAATGAGCACGGTGTCTTCCCGATTCAGATACATCATCAGCGAGATCCCGCTGGAGAAAAACATCCCTACGATTACTCCCGCGATGATCAATCTGCTGCGATCAAAGACCCCTCTTTTCTGAGCCAGACGCCAGACCAGCAGCATGGTCAAAATGGCACCGATGAAGCCGCCTAAAGGCATCAATACGATCAAGCCCAGGCTGGCCATCAAGATGCTGCCAAAGGCTGAACCTGAAGAAATCCCCAGGATATAAGGCTCCGCCAGGGGATTGGCGAGCATCAATTGATACACGGAGCCGATTGCGGCCAGACTCATCCCCGTGATGATGGTCAAAGTAAGCCTGGGCACGCGAACCTGCCAGAGGATGTTCGCGTCCGGATTGCCCCACAAGAGATAGATGGCAAAGATGCCCAAACTGATCAGCACGAACAGAACCGGAAGATAGCGCTTGAGGGCTTTCACCGGACTTTTTCCCGCCATTGATCATAGAGCATGCTGAGCCCATGCAAGCCCTCGATGACCCTGGGGCCTGCTCTTTGGATGAGATCAGGATCCAGGTCTGCTTCAAAGAAGATCATGCCATTCTGAATCGCCGGAATCACCTGCCAGCCCTTGCGCGAAGGATATTGGCCAGGCTATCCTGGGAATAACAGATGATGATATCCGGCTTGGCCAGGATCACGTCTTCCGCCTTGACCCGCGAATAATCCCGCTCCAAACGGTCAAAGACATTGTCCCCACCGGCGATCTCGATGAGTTCACCCACAAAGGAATTATCCGCCACGCTCATCAAAGGATCACGGATAGATCTCCAGATAGACCCTGGGGGATGCTCTTGCCTGAGTTGGCAGCCCGGATGGAGTCCATTTCGGCCTTCATATTGGCCACCAATGTCTTAGCGGCATCCTCGCTGTCGGTGATTTCGCCAATCCGAGTGATCTCGGACAATATCCCCGCCGCGGATTCGGGATACACGCGCTCAACTCTAAAACCCAGACGGCTAAGATCTTGCGCCAGACCATCCTGCTCCAGACCGCTGACAAACACAATGCCCGGATTCAGCGAGATCACGCTCTCCAGCTTCACCGCGCCAAAAGCTCCCACCTTGGGAATATCTGCCAAAGCAGGCGGATATGTGCACTCCGTGGTGAGCCCCACAATGCGGTCTTCAATCCCCAATGCGGCCAGGATTTCAGCCACTTCCGGGGATAACACCACATAGCGATGCGCATCGTCCTTTTTGCCGCGCTCCGCAAGCGCTGAGGATCAATAAGCAGAGTGTCATGGCCATCAGGGCAGCTGTGTTCTTTTTCAATGATCTATCCTTTTTGTGTCTAATCAATTATATAAATGACCATCACCGCCATCTCCGCGCGCGATACTCATCATATTCTCCCGAGGATGATGCCCAAAAACAGGGCAAACTTGTCAAGCCGAAACTCAGAGCACACCCCACTAAGCACTAAGCACTGTGAAAGCATCTTTTTCATTGACAGTATCGAAGGAACCAAAACACTAACTCTTGTAACACAAAGCAAGGAGTGTCCTATGTTTGAGAATGAAAACAAAGCTGAAGACGTGCTTGATCCTTCTACCAAAAAGTTCCTCACCGGATCAAAAAGAAACCAACGATGTCAAATCATCCATTTCGGATGACAAAGCCAAAGAGATCCCTTTTTCTGAACTCGATGAAGAAACCAAAAGAGCCAGGAGATTAGAAGCGGCCGTAGAATTGCGTAAGCGCTTGCGTGAGATTCACCAGAGACGGGGCTTGACTCAGCCCACCCAGGAAGAAATAGCAAGAGCGTTGGGCTGCAATCTGAAGGCAACAGTCTTCGTGAAAACTAAGACAGACAGGGATAAGGATGAATAAGGTTGACTCACACACTTCTGCAACGCAGGAGCTGGGCAGGGCAAGAGGCGGTACAGCGCCCGCCAACGCAGCTGGGGGTCTCGCAGAAGCTCCCTTTCGTCACGCACAATTCCAAAGCTACGAGATAAAGCCTACGGAGCTTCAGAGAGCTCCGCTACGGATAGCCCACAATCTTCGTACGGCATTGACTTCAGCTAGGCTGTGGGAGCGAAATGTCGTGGCGGTTTCAATACCGCCATTGAGTCCAATCGGACGACAATGCAGATAGATAAATGCATACATATAAGAGGTTTGAGTGCTGTATGCACGACATACACAATATATCCCTATAATCAAAGCTGCCCCTGTGATTCGGATATGCCGTCCCAATAATTGCTGTAGTGGATGACGTAATGCAATCAAAAATGGCGTGCCTATTGCACTTAAGCAACCGGCTTCAAGATAAGGTTCTACAATCGAATCCCCGTTGAAGTTAGAAGCGTTTGGATATGGCGGTAGACGACTCGCAACAACATAGGATATGATAGATCAAATGCTATCTGATAAATACAATTTTAAGCTTGACAGAATATCTATCTGACAAGTTGATGAACACATTAGGAGGTATTTGGAAATGGATACTCATATCGATGACAGTAAATTAATTAAGACTACTGACAAAATGAGAATATTGTTCAGTAGTGGTACAGAGAATAGCATAATATCGTACCTGAATAAGCTAGGAAGTATAGATAGCATCGAAAGTGTAGAACCTATTATTGAATTACTTAACTCTAGGAACGAGTCGATTAGAGTTCTAGCTGTTAAGAATTAGCAAAAACTAAGAGACAAGATCTGGTCAACAAGTATTTGGACATAATAAATCGTGACTCCAGTTCAGATGTGAGAAGAGAAGCGGTATCTGCTATTGGAAGAACAAGAAACACTGATAATATACCGCACTTATTATGCTTACTAGATCATGATGATCCCAAAATAGTGATGCAAGCGATTAGAGGGCTCTTGCCATTTAAAACAAAAAAGAAATCAAATCTGAGTTGACAAAATTGCTTGAACATCCAAACGAAATGATACAGTCTGCACTTACTAAGGAACTCAGAACCGAGAATCGAAGCAGCAATGTGTCATTCAGACAACAGATATTGTCTCCTCAGTGCTTACACAATGTAATTGTACATGGAGATACTGTCGAAGCAATGAAGATTATTCCAGAAGAATCAATACACCTAACATTCACGTCTCCACCCTACTACAATGCAAGAGATTACTCAATTTATAAGAGCTACAACGAGTATTTAGCATTTCTCAAGGTTGTTTTTAGCGAAGTCTTCCGGATCACAAAAGAAGGAAGATTTTTAGTCTTGAACACATCGCCAGTAATAGTTAAACGAATTAGCCGTCAGCACTCCAGTAAAAGATATCCAATACCATATGACATTCATCCGCTACTCATTGAAATGGGTTGGGAGTTTGTTGATGACATTGTTTGGGTAAAGCCTGAGGCCAGTGTTAAGAATAGAATTGCTGGCTTTGAGCAACACAGAAAACCACTAGCCTACAAACCGAACGCAAGAACAGAATGTATAATGGTGTATCGTAAAAAATCTGATAGATTGCTTGATTGGAATATGCGATGCTATCCAGAAGAGACTGTGGAAGAAAGCAAGATTCGTGGCAAGTTTGAAACCTCTAATGTATGGAATATTGATCCTACATTTGATAAAACCCATACTGCTGTTTTCCCGATAGAACTCTGCAACAGAGTAATAGACTTTTATTCGTATGTTGGTGATTTAGTGTTTGATCCCTTTGGAGGAAGCGGTACTTTTGGAAGAGCCGCAGTTAACAAGAAAAGACGGTTTTTATTAACAGAGATAAAGACAGAG
>JAJOKA010000109.1 GCA_021206555.1 Candidatus Cloacimonadota bacterium
GTTGAATGCTGCGCTGTTGAATGCAAAGCTGTTGAACGACCTTTGGTCTGTTGAGTGCCTTTCTCCTTAAACAGCGTAGCCTTCAACAGCTTGCGTTCAACAGCGTAGCCTTCAACCCAAAAACCTTTCTTGACAGCCAAGCCCTCTTTCCTGAAGTGGTTTTGCCTTATGTATCTGTGACTTAGGTAAAAAACTACATCAAGAAGGAAAAGAACAATGGAAATCAACAAAACTTATGCTCCGCAAGATATCGAGAAAAAAGTGGTATCATACTTGGGAAGAGCGCGGCTATTTTGCCCCTCGAGGTGAAGGAAAAGCCTTTACCATCCTGATCCCACCGCCCAATGTAATCCGGCATCCTGCACATGGGTCATGTGCTCAATAACACCCTTCAAGATGTAGTAGTCCGTTATCACAGAATGAATGGCGAGCCCACCCTGTGGCTGCCCGGCGTAGATCATGCCGGCATTGCCACCCAAAATATGGTGGAAAAGCAATTGGCCAAAGAAGGCAAATCCCGCCATCAGATCGGCCGCGAAGCCCTCGTGGAAAAGATCTGGGAGTGGAAACACGAAAAGGCGGGGATCATCATCGATCAGCTAAAGCTTTTGGGCGCTTCCTGCGATTGGGAGCGGCAACGCTTTACCATGGACGAGATGCTGTCCCGGGCAGTGAAGGAAGTATTCGTTTCCCTCTATGAAGACGGCCTGATTTACAAAGGTAAATATATCATCAATTGGTGTCCGCGCTGCGTGACCGCGCTGGCCAATGACGAGGTGGAACACGCTGATGAAAGCGGCAAGCTCTGGCACATCCGCTATCCTTACGCAGAAGGCGAAGGACATGTAACGGTTGCCACTACCCGTCCGGAAACCATGTTAGGCGACGTGGCTGTGGCTGTGAATCCCAAGGATGAACGCTATAACCACCTGATCGGCAAGGATTTGATCCTGCCACTCACGGGGCGCAAGATACCCGTGATTGCCGATGACTATGTGGATAAAGACTTTGGCACAGGTTGCGTGAAGGTTACTCCCGCGCATGATCCGAACGACTTTGAGATTGGCCGACGCCATGACCTCGAACAGCTTCTGGTGCTGGATGAACATGGCATTATGAATGAAGCTGCTGGAGCAGATTTTGCCGGTCTGGATCGCTATGCCTGTCGGGAAAAGATATTGAGCCTGCTTGCCGAGCAAGGACTATTGGAAAAGACCGATACTCATGAGCATGCCGTGGGACACTGCTATCGCTGCGACACTGTGATTGAGCCCTATCTTTCGGATCAGTGGTTTGTGAAAATGCAGCCTCTGGCCCAGCGTGCCATTGAGGTAGTGGAAAAAGGTGAAGTCCGCTTCCAGCCAGAGCGTTGGACCAAGGTCTATATGCACTGGATGAATAATATCCGGGATTGGTGCATCTCCCGTCAAATCTGGTGGGGACATCGCATTCCCGCTTATTACTGCGATGATTGTGGCCACATGATGGTGGCCAAGGAGATGCCGGAGCATTGCGCTAAATGCTCTTCTACCAAGCTAAGTCAGGATGAAGACGTGCTGGATACCTGGTTCTCCAGCTGGCTCTGGCCTTTCTCTACTATGGGCTGGCCGGAAGATAGCGAGGATATCAAGCGCTTTTTACCCACTCAGGTGTTGATCACCGCTCCGGAGATTATCTATCTCTGGGTAGCGCGCATGATCATGAGCACTCTGCATTTCAAAGGCGTAATCCCCTTTGACACAGTGCTTTTGCATGGCACTGTGCGGGATGAGATCGGTCGCAAGATGAGCAAATCCTTAGGCAATTCACCCGACCCCATCGATATCATCGAACATGTGGGCGCGGATGCTCTGCGTTTTTCCATGATCTTCAATACGCCCAAAGGGGCAGACGTGGCTTATAGCGACGCCATCCTGGAAGGCGGACGTAACTTTGCTAATAAAATCTGGAATGCATACCGCTTTATCATGATGAACGTCAATGAGATAGATGGCTTACCCACAAAGGACGAACTGCAACTGGAACTGGCGGATCGCTGGATTATCTCCAGACTCAACGAAGTGACCCTGGAAGCGCGTGAGCACTATGAAAACCTGCGATTGAATGATGCCGCGCAGTGCATCTTCCAATTTGTGTGGGACGAATATTGCAGCTGGTATATCGAGCTGGCCAAGGATCGCCTCAAACCCGAAGCTGATCAGGATTCCCGCCTCACCGCCAAATACGTGCTGCTGGATGTGATGCAGGCTTCAATGCGCCTTTTGCATCCCATAATGCCCTTCATCAGCGAGGAAATCTGGCAATCCATCCGGGAAATCTTCCCCATGGCAGAAGATGCTTTGATCATCGCCAAGTTCCCCGTGTCCGATCCGGCCTTGATCAATCCTGCCATCGCGGACGAGATGAGCCTGGCCCAGGAGTCAATCACTGCCATTCGTAACTTGCGCAAACAGCTCAATCTGCCACCCGCTACATTGGTAAAGATCGTGGCGCGTACCGCGGATGAACAGCAAAATCACCTCTTTGAAGAGTATCAGACCTATTTCCAGAGGCTGGCGCGCGTGGAAGAAATTGCCTGTGGCCCGGATGTGGTCAAACCAAAACCGGCGATCAGCGCGGTGGTACGCAATATCGAGCTCTTCCTGCCACTATCCGGTCTCATCGATCTGAGTGCGGAACGCGAACGTCTGCAAAAGCAGATCGACAAACTGGGTAATGAATTGCAAGGCATCCAAAAGAAGCTGAACAACCCCAATTTCGTGAGCAATGCCAAGCCCGAAGTGGTGGCTAAAGAGCAGGAAAAACATCAGGAAGTGAAAGTCAAACTGGAACTTATCACAGAGCAGCTGGCGGATCTCACTTGATTTTGCTTGACAGAAGCAGGCGCGTCAGAAGAGTTTCATCAAAATTGCGTGGGGCTATAGCTCAGTTGGTAGAGCGATTGGTTCGCAATCAATAGGCCAGGGGTTCGAATCCCCTTAGCTCCACCAGTATTTCGTTGTGGCGGTTTCAAAACCGCCACATATTTACTGCTAGGTTTCAAAACCTTCATAAAGTCACGATAGTAGATACTCTTCATCTGTGCTTCTCTCGCTAAGCGCTACAGCTCCAACCTTTTGACTCCTGTCCGGGCAATTACGCAAAACTGCGTAACGCATATATGCGTAATTACGGCTTGGTTTTACCTTGGGATCTGTTCAGTCGTCATCAGAAGGCTCTTACCGCTGGCAGCTTTCCCGGCTAAATGCCTCAATTGCCATGCCCTTTGTGAATTGTCTTGTAGTAAGCTATATCAGGCACTTCCTTGCAATATAGGGAACGCATTCCCTGATTTGCATAAAAGGCGAGGATAAGATGGAACAGCGAAGCATGCAGCAAACCATGATGCGGCATCTGTACCTGCCTTTAGCCGGGAGAACAGCCATTTTCCAGCTTTTGCCGTTTTCCTATACAGAAATCTATCAGAACTAAAAAAGCAGACATTGATGAAGTGCTGTTCATCGGAAAGCAACGTTACTGGCTCTTCGTAGCGGAGCTTTCAATAGCTCCGTAATCTTTTTCTCGTAGTTTCTGAAAGCTACGTTACCCGGTCTCTGCTTATTAGATACGGTCATGATACGCTCATGATACGGTCATGAAAATCACCATATCATGACCGTATCATGAGCGTATCTCAATAGGGAGGGATTAGGTGTTAGGTGTTGGTGTGATGTATTACCATATGCTCAAGGCTTATCGTGCAGTACGGGTGAAGGCCAAGCATCTAGGAAAGAAGGGATCGATAGCATACAAAAATCAGGCTGGTCCCGAAATGGGGAAATGCGAAAGCAGAAACAGCTTGACAGATATCGGCATAATGCGTGATTTGAATAAAACCCTTCTATGGAGATAATATGCAGAAATGTAAAGAATTACAGAAGCTTCACGCCAGCTATGCCGCGCTACTGAGCTCATTCAATAATCACAATATCGAAAGCGCGCAAAAATCCATCAACACCATGAGAGCCTTGGAAGAGGAATTTTGGATCAATGTAGACTCCTATCTGCAAGCTGTGGATAGCGAACTGGAAGGCCTGAAAGCTCTTTATCAGAGTAATGAAGACTATCTGCAGAAGCTGAAAAGCGCTCTGGAGGAGAAGGGGATCAGTCCCGATGTGAAGGATTCCTCTTTGATCATCGGCCCCATGGAAGTTCTGGTCAACGTAGAAGAGCATTATCTACAGCTGATCATGGGACGCAAAAAGAAGCGGATCATGGATTTGGAACTGGGCAAAGTAAGCAAAGTGGTGGAACAAAGCTACAAAAAAGCTAAACTATTCCTTCAATCCCAATGCCTTCCTGAAACGCTTACTAAAAGCCTATGAATATGCCAGCTCCAAGATGTATGGCTCAAAAGACACCAAGTATGGCTACGCGGTGAGCCTGAAGATGATGTATGAGATATTCAGCATCGCGCCCGGGGCAGCAGATTATAAGATAGAAAACTTCCTATGGGACTTGGGGCGCATGCTCAGCTATGCCGATGCTTTGAAGCCCTACAGTCTGGAATATGGTTTCAGCAGGGATGTGCGCACCATGTATTACATCAAGAACGCTGCCGGAGACACCCTGAAGGCTTCCACCCTAACCATCCACAAAGAGGAATGATATGATTGAACTCAGCGCAGAGGATTTGGCCAGACTGCAACGCGGCTTGAGCCCGGATAATGAAGAAGTTATCCGGCATCTCTGTGTGCAGAACGACTGGCTGCGCCTGCTCCAGGATTACTGTCTTGACCAATTGATCGCCGGCGGTGGCAGCAAGCTGAAGATCTTGCATGGCAACAGCGGCACGGGTAAATCCCACTATCTGAAATACTTCCGCATTCAAGCCCGGGAAGCTGGATTCTTCACTATGTATCTCAACCTCAGTGAGCTGGATTTCTTCCTCAGTGATCCCATTCAGCTTTACAAAGCGGTGGCCTCCGGCTTTGATCCCCAGGGTTTGCAGCAAGCATTGATCCATCTGATATTAAAGGAATTGGGACACTCCACCGAGCTTTATGATATCTATGAGGGAAATCTGACGGACTACCTGTGTGAAATGGAAAATGCTGCGCCACAAGATGCCCGGCGCGAGATTCGCATGGCGATCAACAGCGTGGTGAATTGCATTGGAGTGGATTTTTCTTTTCGCAAATTCCTGCATGTATTCAGTCAGGCAGCCGTGGATAAAGATGCCGATACACTGGAGATTTCCGCGCAGTGGCTGAATGGGGAAAAGATTCCCCGCATGCTGAAAACCCAAAGCAGCCTCTTTGAAGTGCTGAATATGAGTAATGCCCGCATTTGGCTCTATTCCCTGACCGAATTGATCCTGCTGAGTGGTTATAAGGGTCTGGTAATCCTCATCGACCAATTGGAAGCGATTCTCCCGCAATCCGATTCGCTCAGGCGTTATACCCCAATGCGGCGTAATGATGTGTATGAATTGCTGCGGCAATTGATTGACGACCTGGATTTCTTCAAACACACTCTCATTCTGCTGGCGGCAGACGAAGAATGCCTGGCTAATGAACGCTATGGCTTGCAGAGCTATCACGCGCTATGGATGCGCATTCAGCCGGGATTCATCATGAATGAAGCACTGAATCCCTATGCCGATTTGATTGATGCCAACAAAATCTTAGCCGAAGCCGTGCAGAAAGGTGAGCTTGGTCTTTTGGCGGATAAGCTCAAGGATATTATGCGAGACCTGCCGGAAGCTCAGCAGCCCCGGCTTTTGGATGAATACTATACGGATTTCAGGGTGTTATTGCAAAACCGTCTGAGTTTCTTTGAGCAGGAGGCAGCCACCGATGAGTAAAAACGAATATATCCAGATGCTGGAGGCAATTCGCGCCGGCATTCCATCCCGGATCACAGTGGATGCCACCACCGACCTCAGGCAACACCTGGAAGGAAAGATCGAGAAAGACCTGGCCGTTTTGGAAGGCGGTGGCAGTCCCAAAGGCCGAATTGGTCTGGGGTGGAA
>JAJOKA010000200.1 GCA_021206555.1 Candidatus Cloacimonadota bacterium
TTGCGCAAAGGACCTATCGTACCCCTTCCATGCTGGAAACCATCAGGCAAGCCTCAGCAGGTCAGAAAGCGCGGATTTCTACATCATCTTCCCGGTGGATCATCCTTTGTGCAAAGCCCGAAACGCTCAAACTGCTCATCGCGGAGATAGCCACGGACACCATCATCAAGCCTTCATACAAGGGACGCAGTGGCCACCCGATCATCATCCCTTCCAGTCTGGATTTGAGCATCGATGATGATGGCGAAGGCCTGAAAGGGGTCATACAAAAAGCCGCGCTACCCATCTGCTATGTCGAGGTGGAAGACTTTGGCATCTTGCGCAATATCAACCGTCCGGATGACCTTTAGCATGAAAGGGTGGCTGATGTACATTTCCCGCAGATTGGCGCGGATCAAATGCGCAGATGGTCGTAGAGAAAAACTGAACAGTGATCGAATAATATGCTCATCAAAGTGAGACTCATGTCCCAATCTGCGTAGATCAGCGCTTTTTATCGGCGCCAATCTGCGTGAAACAAAACAGAGGATAACTATGAACTTCATCGATCTCGTCACCACCCGCCACAGTGTGCGCACCTTTTTGCCCGATCCGATTCCCAAGGAAATCTTACAAGAAATCCTGGAAGCCGGACGCCTTGCTCCCAGCGCGCAAAACCGTCAGCCCTGGCGCTATATCGTATTTACGGATCCTGCAAAGATTCGCGAACTGGCCAAAAAGACCGGGCTCATCGGCCTCTCAAATTTCTTCATCAAGGATGCCCCCTGCGTGATCATCGCCTGCGCGGATATGAAGAAGAACGTGCGCATCAACCGCCAGGATTACTATCTGGTGGATACCGCCATTTCCTTTCAGCAGATGATGCTCTGTGCCCATAGCCATGGCATCGGTTCCTGCTGGCTGGCGGCATTCTCTGAAAAAGCCCTGGCCAAGTATCTGCAATTGCCCAGGAATTGGCGCATCGTGGCTCTGGCCCCTTTTGGCTATGAGTCTGAGAATAAAAGCATGTATGGCAAGGTCTTATCTGCCTTTGCCGGCAGCGCTCAGCGTCAACCCTTGGAGGAGATGGTCTCCTATCGATGAAACAGCAGGTTTCAGGTTGTAGGTTGCCTCTTTGGAGTTCATGCCGCTTTCCACCTTTGGAGTTAATGCCGCTTGAAAGATTCAGGTTAGCCGATGAATCTTGAAGCTACAGCTATGTTCAGAGTAGCCCTCAATCTTCGGGCGGCATTGACTTCAAACAGCGGGAATGGGGGAAGTGAAGGGTGAACAGAGAACAGAGAACAGAGAAGCCATGCCCGCTGCTTGAACTTAACTGAAAGCCAGCTTTCGCTACCGACCATGAAAGCGGAGGGATAGGATTGCAGACGTCTCGTCTGCAAAAGCAGCGCAGCTGCTTTCTTTCTCGGCCTTCGGCCTCGCTCGACACGAGACGTGTCGAATCCTATGGCTTTCATGTAAACTCCTTCGCTTCGCTACGAAGTCCAAGGAGGATTCCTCGCCTTTGTTTTGTCTCAGTTTTATCTCATGTTCCCCTCTTATCATGAGGAGAATATGAGCTAAAGCAGGGCAAAAGTTGAGCTCATGCAATGGCCGAGAGCCATGAGCGAGATGGCTGATTGATACCTGGCTATTCCACCGCTTTCACCCGGTAAAACATGTGTGACGCGCCCCTGCCCACGCCATAATGGATGTATTGCGTAGTGGGATAGGGGATGGCGCCAGGAAATAATAGTCCCCTTCGGGATTCTGCGAGCCGTTGAAATATAGAAAGTAATACTCCGGCTGCATGGGCTGCCCCTGCTCGTCCGTAGTGATGGGATCCCAGGTGATATGGGCATCATAGCCCTGCATCTGGATATATGCCTGACCGGATGTGCCCGAAGCGGAGGCTGCGATATAGTCCTGCCTCGTTTCTGTGTGTTGATTACCCTGGCTATCCATCACGGTGAGGTTCACAGTGTAAGTTCCCGCGTTCTGATATATGTGAAGAGGGTTTTGAGCTGATGAACCATAGCCATCGCCAAAGACCCAGTTCCAAGAAATGATGGGGTAATCTCCCGGTTGGGATTGATCCGAAAACTGAACACTGAGCGGGGCATAACCGGATACTGGCACTGCACTGAAGGCGGCAATTGGGTTGTTTGCTCCCTGCCAACTGAAGGTGGTGCCCAAGGCAGGATAGTTTGTGCTGCTCAGACTGGCAATGTTTCCGGCAGCGGTTCCGGGCAGTGAGGCAGCCCAGCCATTGGCAGTGGTGCGATTGGCAAAGTTTGTAGCTTCATTAGCGGGCATGGCTCGGATGCCGACCTGGCCTCCGGTGATTCCTGAACTGAGCATTTGACCAAAGATAACGCTAATCCCGGAGCCGGATTCATGCAGGCGAATCTGGAAATTGAAGCTATCTCCACTGAAGCTTTTCCTGCGGTAATTCAGCCATTGGACGATCAGGATCCGATTTGGCGCAGAGCCGATGGTGTTGTAAGTGATGCTGGCACCGGTTTGAGCGGCAAGATCTCTGGAAAAGCCTGCGATGCGAGCCAGACGGTCTTCTCTGGGGTGAGAATCTGTAGTGTAATCCAAAGGAGAGGCAAGGCTGGAGGAGCGCAAATCCACCGCGAAGGAGCCATAGGCTGATTTTCCAAGGCCAATCCAGCCATTGGCATTCGCGCCAAAGCGATCGTAGATCTGGCCATCAAAACTGAAGTCAAAACCGATGGGGAAGCCTGCGTTGTAGGTGGAGCTGCCACCCAAGGGAGCATCGGGATTCACAAAACATTGGTCATCACTGCTTTCATTGCCAAGGATAGTCCCGGAACTCAAGGCCTGCCAAGTCTCAACGCTATAACTGAAAGTGTAGTCCGGCAAGGTAGCCGGCAGCCGGAAAATCAGGAAAACAAGCCAGAGTATAGCTATTACTTTCTTCATCCTTACCTCTGGATCAGCACATATATCTTGCCGGGAGATGCCGGCTTTTGCCAATCAAATTAAAGAATTATTGATCACCGATAATTGTCAAGCACAATTGAACAGGCTCGCCTTCCACCCTTGGACTTCGTAGCGAAGCGGAGCAGTTCCTATGCCGGGCTCAGGAACTGCTCAGGTGATTGACAAGAGCTTGTCAGGCTGGCAGGGTGGCGGCATAGAGCCATGAACATCCCATCTTTAGTAAGCAAATAAAGCTTGACGCCATTCGCCGCAAAAATAGCTTGCGCAGTGATCCTGGTTTTGCTTTTTTGTATTCATCCAGAAAATTACAGGAGATAAGACCATTATGCTGAAATGGGCACCTCACATGTACTTAGCAGTCTTGCTGCTGAGTTGCACTCACCTTGGGGGCGATGGTTCCCCTCACCCCATGCACAAGAATGTCCCTGCCAATTGGCTGCCGGCACAGCCCGAAATACGTCTGGAAAATAGCATTGATTCCGGACAAAGTGTTGCTGATTTTCTACAGCAAAAACGTGAGAACCGGGGCAAAGAGCAATTGCCAAATAATATCCTGGCCTTGATGGTGCAATTCAGCGATGTGCAGTTCAAGACGGCTGCGGATTATCCCGATTATCTGGATCATGATCAGGAGTTTTTTGAGCGTTGGATGCTGCATTTGCAGGACTTTTTTTCCGATGCCTCCCATGGGCGTTACACGATGGATTACACGGTATTTCCCCAGGTGCTGACCTTGCCAAAAAACATGGCCTGGTATGGCGCGGATACATCCTACAGAGTCGATGCCAATCTGCCCTACATCCTGGAAGATCTGATGCCTTTGTGTGATGATCTGATAGACTTTACAGAGTATGGCGGTTTGATCATCTTCCATGCCGGAGCGGGTCAGGAAGCTGATATTGATGGCCTTCGTACTGATCAGATCTGGAGCACCTTTCTCACCCGGCGGGTTTTGCAAGCTGCTTATGATCCTGAAAACGATGACTATCCCGGCTTCACGACCGGCGATGGAGCGGTCTTGACCAATGTGGTGATCATCCCCGAAGATCAGTATCAGGATTATTTCCCCGGTGATGGCGAAGAAATGCCGAGCTATATCTCTTTAGCATTTATGGCGTTTTGGCCATCAAGCAGCCCATATCCTGGGTTTGCCCACTCTCTTTGACAATGACAGCAGCAATGGACGCAGCCAGGGCATCGGCAATTGGGGACTGATGGGCACCGGAGTGTGGAATGCCTCCGGCTATGTGCCCGCTCAGCTGAGCGCCTGGTGTAGATACTATCTGGGTTGGGAGGACGCGATCACCGTGTTCAATGACAGTACGGATCTCCCCCTGGATCATTTCCTGAATCATCAGACTGAGGCCATCAGGCTGTATAAAGTGCCGATATCGGATCGAGAGTATTTCCTGCTGGAAAATCGACAGCAAAATCCCGATGGCAGCCTTGATCCCTATAACTTTTTGCCCAGCTTCAGCTTCAAGCTCTTGCCGGAAGGTGAGCAGGAGTATTATGAGCATTTCCCGGAACGGCCCTATTTCAATTCAATGACCAACCGCTATAGCGGCTGTGAATGGGATTTCTTTCTGCCCGGATTTGGCATGAGCCCGGAAACCGATGGCAGCGGCATCCTGATCTGGCACATCGATGAAAACGTGATCGCAGAGAATTTCACGACCAATTTTGACCGCAATCGGGTAAATGCCGATCATCGCCACAAGGGAGTGGATCTGGAGAAGCCGATGGCTTTCAGCACCTGGATACTCCGGGTGGTGGATGACTATAAGTATGGTGGGGCCGGACGATAGCTATCGAGCTGGGAATAACGACTATTTTGGCAATAGCACATATCAGGGATTGACCTGGTTGCCCACTGCGGAGAGCTATTATGGCGGAGTGCCATTGGAGATCTATGATATCAGTGCCAGCGCGAACCGCATGCATTTCAGCGTGCGCTTTGGCTGGAAACTGGACGTGGGTTATGACGGGATCAATCCTCTGCCTGCTGTTGCCATAGATCTCACCGGGGATGGGGCAAGCGAGATCTTCTATCCCATGCCGGATGGCAAGATCGCGCTCTTTGCTTCGGATGAGATGCTCCCCGGATTCCCGATTCAGCAACAGGAGATTCCGCATCTGTATACCTGGGATGGGGAGAGCCTTTATATCCCCATGCAGGCGGAGAATATGGCCAGGCTCTATCAGATGAAGGGTTATGAGCGACGCTTTGTGCTCAATATGCCGGGCTTTACCTGGCTGGGGCACCCCCTTGACGCGGGAGATCAGCTCTATCTACCGCTGCAAGACGCTGCGGGTAGCAGCATTATCAGTAAGTATGACAAGAATCTGGGCAGCACTCAGGATATCGTGTTTTCACCGCAAAGTCTGGTAGCCAATCTGAGCTGGACCGGAGAGCGGCTCTTCGCGCTGTTTTCAGCTCCCGGAGAACAGGGCTATTCGCTATCCTCGATGAATGGGGATTTGTCGGATCACCTTTCCTTCCCTCTCGCGGTGCCCGCGGACTCTGTGGTAATCGGACTATATACTTTCATGGTTCAGGATCAGTTGAACCTGGTCTTGCAATGCCCCTCCGGCATCTATGCCTTTGAGCAGAGCTCTGATGGCTTTGCTTTGAAGCAGGGCTTCCCCTTCGCGATTGCCGATAGCAGTTCTGCTCCTATCACTTTTGCCGATATCGACCGTAATGGCACTCTGGATATGATCTTTGCCACTGCAAACCGGATGTATATCATCGACCACGCGGGGAATGATCTCTCGCTGGCTCGCTGAGTCTCGGTCTGGCTCCGGATGGCATCGTCAGCCGAGTTTTGGCGGCTGGGATCTGGATGTGACACGTCATG
>JAJOKA010000167.1 GCA_021206555.1 Candidatus Cloacimonadota bacterium
GATCACCATATCATGACCGTATCATGAGCGTATCTCAATAGGCAAGGTTCCTGGTGACCCGTGATCCGCGCAAAGAGTCGGTCACCGAAACAGGTTGCTCAATTGCCAGAGAGATATCTTGTCACGACTTCACTCATGCATCAAGATGATGACAGAGGTTGGGCTTTGGGGTAGCTCCAAATTGTTCTTTACAAGATTGGGCTGCCTCAATATGCTGCATTTAGCGGGTAGAATACTGATTACGGAACTTGTGATATAGCTGCTGAAAGTGGAAGCCGAGCCTGAACTACCCCGGCCTAAGAGATTATAAATAAAGAATATAAAGGATTATGCATGGACAAGAAGTGGTTAATCCCACCGGGTCTGAATGCGGAGGAAAATGAGGCGATAGAGCGCTTAAGCTCGGAGATCAAGGCTCCCCGGCTGATAGCCGAGCTGCTGCATCGACGCGGCTTGAAGAGTGAAGAGAGCATTTCTGCATTTTTCAATCCCAGCCTGGAGCACATGACAGATCCCTATCTCTTTCCGGATATGGACAAGGCGGTATCGCGCATCCTGAGAGGGGTGGAGGCCAATGAACTGATCACCATTATGGGGATTATGACGTGGATGGCACGACGGCCACCGCGCTCTTGTATCTGGGGCTCAAACGCGTCGGGCCAGGATCGATTTTTACATTCCGCACCGCATGATCGATGGTTATGGCCTGTCGCTGAGCAGTTTGGAGCAATTGCGGGATAATGGCACAAACCTGATCATCAGCGTGGATTGCGGCGTGAACGCCCTGGAAGAGATCAAAGCGATCCGGGATCTGGGCATGGAGATCATCATCACGGATCATCATAATCCCAAGGATGAATTGCCGCCCGCTCTGGCGATCATCAATCCGAAATTGCCGGAGTGTCCCTATCCCTTTGGCCATCTGGCGGGGGTGGGAGTAGCTTTCAAGCTCCTCATGGCCATCTATCGCAGATTGGGTCTGGATGACACGGAAAACGTGCTCAAATATATGGATTTGGTGGCAGTGGGAACGATCGCGGACATTGTGCCCCTGATCGGTGAAAACCGGATATTTGCTTCGATCGGACTGCAACACCTGATCGAGAAAAAGAACCTGGGGTTAAACGCCCTAATCCAGATTTGCGGTTTGAACCAGAAGACTTTGGACACCACGGACATCGTGTTTTGGCATTGCGCCCCGGATCAATGCCGCAGGTAGGATGGCAGCGCGGCGATGGCGGTGGAACTGCTCATCTCCACAGATGAGAGCAACAGCCACGAATTGGCAGAGATGATCGAACGCGACAATTCCCTTAGACAGCAGGAAGATCAAAAGACCTTCCACGAGGCTTGCGAGATCATCGAAAAGAAATACAAGAATATGGCCAATACGCCGTGTATGGTGGTTTCTTCGGACGATTGGCATCAGGGCGTGATCGGCATTGTGGCTTCGAAACTGGTGGAAAAATATTACCGTCCGGTGATCATGATCTCTTTCAAAGATGGCTTTGGCAGCGGATCCGGGCGTTCAGTGGCAGATTTTGACCTCTTTGCCGCATTGCAACACACGGAGCACAATCTGCACAGCTTTGGCGGCCATAAATATGCCGTGGGACTCACCATCTATCAGGAATATATCGATCGCTTTGAAAACGAGCTGGCGCGCTATGTGGCCGATAATCTGGAATTAGAGCAGATCCAGCCACCCCTGGTGATCGACCATCAGATCGAACTCTATGACGTAAACGGCTATCTCCTGGACGCGGTGGAGCGTTTCGCGCCCTTTGGCCCGGAAAACTTGCGTCCGGTCTTCTTCACGCGGGACGTGACGGTGGCCAATTATCCCTATAATGTGGGGCGCAACCACTTGAAACTAAAGGTATTGAAGGATGGGATCACCCTGGATCTGATCGGTTACAATCTGGGAGACTATCTCACCCTACTCAAGAAAAACAGCATCATCGATATCGCCTACACTCTGGAATACAACCGTTTTGGGGACAAATCCTCGATCCAGGGAAAACTAAGGGATCTCAAGATCAAAGGAGCACAAGCATGAGACATATCCTCCTTGTCCTATCTGTCGCTTTGCTATTGGCGGGCTGCGCATCTGCGCCAAAACTGCCCCCCAAGAGTATCAGCAGCTTCAGTCTGTTCAATACCTTCAGCTATGAAGAGAATATCTCCAAAGCCTATTACGATCCGGGCACGAAGACGACCTTTGCCCTGGTGCCGGGCAGTCATCAGATCTTTTTTTGGCGAGAAGGCAAACGCGTAAACGTGATCGGTGGCATCGGGATGGCAAACACGAACTTTCGCGCTCTGGCTGATATCACCATGGGGCCGGATGCCTCGGTCTATGCCCTGGATAGCTCTGCCAAGAACGTGAAGAAATTTAATACCGATGGCAAACTAATGGCCACTTGGGAGCTGAAAAACACTGTTCAACCGATCAAGATCGCCCTGGGCACCGAGCAAAACTGCTATGTCTGGGATGGCGCCGGCGGAGAGATCATCGCCTTTAACCTGCTGGATGGCAGTGAATTGTATCGCTTTGGCCGCTTTCAGCTGGAGCGGGTGGACCATCTCTACGCGAATCGGGACTATGTGGTGGCTTATGACCGCTTGCAGGCTACAAGCAGCATCTTTTCCAGCCTGGGACAACACATCACCGATGATGATGGCCAGATCGTCTATGACCCTTACAACAACGGGATTAGCCTCAGTGAAGCAGGCCTGGTGAGCAAAATGAGCGCTGCCTACTTGCCCATGAGCAGCAAGCCTGGCATTATGACCATCGGTCGCGAAGTCCTGGCCATCGTGGTGGACAATCGGCAAGTGCGCTTACTTAAGATCGACTATGAGCAGGTTCCTTAAACAGCATTGGGCAATCATCCTCTCAGCGATTCTGCTGAGCGTATCCCGTCTGCCTTTGCACACGGGCTTTTTGGTCTTTGTCGCCTTTGTGCCCTGCTCAGATGGCTGGATGAAGGCCGGCATAAACCAAAGGAAATCATGCTCAATGCCTTGATCTTCAGCGGGATCCAGATCGGGATCGTGTTTTACTGGATCGGGATCGTGACCCCCGGTGGCTTGGTGGGCGTGTGGCTCATCTACGCGCTGTTTTATGCCATCGTGTTCGGGCTCTTGACCCGGCTTTGGACGCGCTTACCACTCCTCCGATATTTGGCATTTCTTTCTGTCCTGATCGCTTTGAATACCTGCAAAAACTTTGGCGAAACCCGCTTCCCCTGGTTCAACATCGGCTATGCTTTGAGCGACTATCTGCTGCTCTTGCAAGCGCTTGACCTGGGTGGTTTGTCCCTATTAGCGCTCTTGATCCTCAGCGTGAACTTTCTGATCCACGGCATGGGAAAGCATCCTAAACGCAATGCCTTGCTGATGGCCGGCATCTTCCTGCTCTGGGCTTCATACGGACTGTATTGCGGGCGCAGACTGCCCATAGAACGTCACGAAGCCCGGATCAGCGTGATGCAACCTTCGATCCCTCAAGAAGATAAGTGGATCGAGGATAACTATTATACCATCATCGCGCGCTATGACAGCCTCACCGCGCTTGCCGCTCTGGATGGAGCAGAAATGATCATCTATCCCGAAGCGGCATCCCCAATTACCTGCTTTTGATTCCTACTCAATACGCTGAGCTTCGCAGAATCGTGGAAAAGCATCAGATCAGCGTGTTCACCGGCTTTCCCCACTCTGCTCCGGCCCCGTCCGATCACCCTGAATCCGCCTATTATTACAACGCGGCAAATCTCTTTTCACCCCATTATAGCAGAGGAGATGTGTATCTGAAAAACATTCTGGTGCCCATCGGAGAGCGCATGTTGTGGCTGGATAAGTTTCCCTTTTTGTGGAAACTGCAATTCGGTCAGGCAAATTGGACTTTTGGCACCGAAGTGCCCCGTTACTATTGCGGTAAACACGATTTTGCCCCTTCCATCTGCTATGAACTGGCCTTTGCCCACTTTATGCAGCGCGCCAATTTTGAGCTTCCGGACGGTAACCTGGCCAAAGCGGATTACCATGTCAATGTCACCAATGACGCTTGGTTTGGCACTTCCTATGGCCCCTGGCTGCATGGAGTGATGACGAAATATCGCGCCATCGAATCCCGCGTTCAGATCTATCGCAGTGCCAATACCGGCATTTCGATGATCGTGGATCCGATGGGAAGAGTATTGACCAGCGCGGGCTTGTTTGAGATCACAAACCTCCATGCCCCGCTCTACATCAGCCCCAAGACTCCGCTATATCACAAGATCTATCCCTATCCCCGCGTCTTCGTGATGCTAAGCCTGGCTTTGGCCATACTCAGCTTTTTCTTTGCAAGGAGACACAAATGAGCAAATACTACTATACGATCGGCGAAGTGAGCAATCTTCTGGATGTGAAAACCCATGTCTTGCGCTATTGGGAGAGCGAGATTCCGGCTATCCGACCCAAGAAAAGCGGACATCAGAGACGCTATACCTTGCAGCAGATCGAGACCTTGAAGAAGATCAAGGATATGCTTTATAACCAACGCTTCACTATAGAGGGCGCGCGCCAGAAACTGAAACAGGACAAGAGCCTGATCACCGATGCCAGGGATGAAGCCGAAGCCAAACAGAAGCTTCAGCTCTCCGCGCAACTGCCGGCCATTGCCAAAGACCTTTTGCAATTAAGGGAAGACCTCAAACTAATCAAAGACAAGTGCAATAAAATAACAGGACATAAATGATGGAATTTCAAAAGATTATCCTCACCCTGCAGCAGTATTGGGCAGAGCAGGGATGCCAACTCATTCAGCCCTATGACATTGAGATGGGAGCTGGCACCTTTCATCCGGCAACCTTTTTTTGGCGCTTTAAGCAGCAAACCCTGCGCGATCGCTTATCCCCAGGCCTGTCGCAGACCAAAGGACGGCCGCTATGGCGAAAACCCCAATCGCTTTCAGCATTATTACCAGTTTCAAGTGATCATCAAGCCCAGCCCGGAAAACATCCAAAACCTATATCTGATGAGCCTGGAAGCCATCGGCATTGAGACCGCCAAGCATGACATCCGTTTTGTGGAAGACGATTGGGAATCTCCCACTCTGGGAGCATGGGGCTTGGGCTGGGAAGTGTGGCTGGATGGCATGGAGATCTCGCAATTCACTTATTTCCAGCAAGTTGGCTCTGTGGATGTGTATCCCGTATCCGTGGAATTGACCTATGGATTGGAACGCCTGGCGATGTATATTCAGGATGTGTCAGACTATCGTCAGCTGGCCTATAGCAAGGACACCAGGTATGCCGAGCTGTATTTTTACCGTGAAGTGGAGTATAGCGCTTACAATTTTGAGTATGCTGATACTGCCTTGCTCTTCGAGCTTTTTGGCAAGTATGAAGCGGAATCCGTCGCTCTGATCGCCAAAGACCTGGTGTATCCCGCTTATGATATGCTGCTGAAGAGCTCACACACCTTTAACCTGCTGGATGCCCGAGGCGTGATCAGCGTGACCGAGCGTGCGGCTTACATCGGCAAGATCCGCAATCTCGCCAAAGCCTGCGCACGAAGTATCTGGCCAAATATGCTGTGGAGGAACAATGAATCATCCCTACACCGGAATGATGAGCACCCTGGAACACTTGCAGGACAAGCTCTTGCAGGTCTGTGTTTACAAAGATATCTTGCAGCAATATGGCGCTGTGATCATCATGGACGAAGATCCTGACGGCTGGCTGGAGAAGCTCTCTCCCCTGGCGCGCCATATCCACAAAAAAGGCCTGGTATTGCCGCTGATCATCAATCGCAGATTCATCCGCTACTCCCTGGATTCATATCCGCTGGAGTTCATCAATATCATCAGTTCCGAACGGGAAAATCTGCATCTCAAAGAAGACCTATTAGCCAATCTGGATTTTGTCAAGAGCGACGTGCGCTTGCAGATGGAGCGTGAGTTTAAGAGCAAATGGCTGCTTACCCGGCAGATCGTATTGGAAGGCAAGCTAAGTTCCCGACGTCTCAGCGAAACCATGCAGATCTCGATTCGCTCGGTATTGCCCGCGCTGAAGGGCTTTTTCCTGTTGGCCGGACAGCCCTATCCCAAGAACTTGCCTGATCTCTTTGCCCAATCAGCCATTATCAGCAAGATCGATATCAATGCCATGCAGCGCTGGATGGACGAAAAGCACATCGAGATTGCCGATGTGGAGCGCTACCTGAGCATCCTGCACAAATTGATGGAGCTGATGGAAACCTATCCGGTGGAACCATGATCAAGACCAGCTATCACTTTTCAGACTTCACGAAACCGGTGCTGGCGCTGGCCATTCACAACGGACATGAGATTCCGGAGGAAATGGTACCCTACAGCGGGATAGACGCTCAGCTGAGGCTACGCGAGGAAGATCCGCACACGGGAACTTTTGCCAGAATGTTGCCCAACCACGTCATCGTGGAAACCAGCCGTTTTGCCATCGATCTCAATCGCCCTCCCCATCGCGCGATCTACAAGAAACCGGAGGATGCCTGGGGCTTGCCCGTGCGCTGCAAGGATTTGCCGGATATCCTGATCGAGAGCCTGGAGAATTCCTACAATGAGTGGTATGCCACTTTGCGCTATGAGATCGACCGGATGTTATCCTTCCATCCCTTCCTCGTGGTCTTTGACCTGCATAGCTTCAACCATCGTCGGGGTGGGCCGGATGCCGAACCGGACGCTCAGATAGATAATCCCGATATCATCTTGGGACGCAACAATATGCCCGAGGAATACTACCCTTACATCGAGAACCTGAGGCAAAAGCTGGATGGCCTGGATTACTTCGGTAGAGAGCTGGATGTGCGCTGCGACGTGAAGTTTCCCGGAGGACAGCTATCCCGTTGGCTGCACAGCACTTATCCAGGTCAGCTGCTCTGCCTGGCCGTGGAATTTAAGAAGATCTTTATGGATGAATGGAGCAGCAAGCTGAACCCCGTGTCCATCCACTATCTGCGTAGCGTTTTCACTGAAGCAAGCGAGGAATGGCTAAAGGAACTGCCTCTGTTGCCATAGTCTTGCCTTGCTTTTGGCTATCTCTTGGCTCATGATCTCCACATGGCATGAGAAAATCATGAGGTGAACTTGGAGTATGCAAGGAATATAGGATTGGACACGGCTCGTGTCCAAACGAAGCCTTTTCGTAATAGTAAGCAGCTACGCTGCTTCTGCAGACGAGACGTCTGCAATCTAAAAATTGTCAGTTGCGAAATGTGAGAGTACCATATTTATCCGGTTTGTCAGCAGTCCGTGCCTTCCGGGCTATCCTTTGCGAATACAATCTTTTAACAGGGAATACAGTTCAATCCGATCGATAGGTTTGGTCAGATAATGGATATTATTGCTTGTCCCGGATTCTTGGCTGCTGTCGGTTCTGGCGGTGGTAGTAATGATGATGGGCAAATCCGGGATGAGTTCATGGATGGTCGCGCAGATTTCAGCTTCCTTTTTTCGCGCAGAGCTCGATGGCGATGATCAGGCAATCCCAG
This sequence comes from Candidatus Cloacimonadota bacterium, assembly GCA_021206555.1. Lineage (GTDB taxonomy): Bacteria > Cloacimonadota > Cloacimonadia > Cloacimonadales > Cloacimonadaceae > UBA5456. Next base: position 7,519 of record JAJOKA010000167.1, read on the forward strand.
CTTTGGTCATTCTTCACAAGCTTTAGGGCTTGATCAAGGTCAGTTGCTTCGCCCAGGTGGGCTTGGGTTTTCTTGATCAGACTTTTTTTGGATCATCAGGCTGGTGGCATCCGCGTCTGCCAGCAGGACACGCGCTTCCACCAAAGCGGGAATCTCATCTGTGGCGATTCGCGTCTTGGCTTGCGGCTTTGCGTTCGGTACGCGCAGGGATATCCAGATAGAAACAGGCTCCTTTTCCGGCTTGGGATTCCACATAAAGCTTTCCGCCCAACACCCGGGTTAGCCTTTGCGCGATGGATAGGCCGATGCCTACTCCGCTGTAGCTGCGGGTGTTGCCTTCCTCAGTCTGTCGGAAGAAATCAAAGATGAAGCTCTGTTTGTCTTCGGCAATCCCGATTCCGGTATCTTTTACGTAATATCTTAAATGCTGTTCATCGATGGGCTTGATGCCAAATTCGATGCTGCCGTGCTTGGTGTATTTAACGGCATTGAGAAAAAGCTTGTGCAGGATTTGATTTACTTTTGTGGCATCCAGCAGCAGTTCTTGCGTCAGCAGGGCTTGATCGGGATTGAACACAAGGCGGATATCATGCTCCTTGCCGGCACTTTTCAGGATCTCTTCCAGCGAGGTTTTGTTGCGGAAAAAATGGTCAAAGCATTGCACTGAATAGGGATTTGGCGTTAGCATGCCTTGCTCGGCAAAGGCGAGATCGATGATATCCTGGATGGCTTTGAGCAAGGAATCTCCACTGTGATATATCTGTAGCGCAAACTCCTTTAATTCCTTCTCTTGAACTTGACTGCTGATGAGCTGGCTGAAGCCCATAATGTGATTCAGAGGAGTGCGCAGTTCATGGGTGATGGAAGAAAGAAAGGCGGATTTGAGCTTGTCGCTTTCCTCAGCCCGGTCTTTGGCTTCCACAAGGTCGCTTTGCGTCTTGCGCAGTGAGATGAGCATTTGATTGATATTTGAGCCCAGATTGGTTAGTTCATCCTTGCCACTGACGGGAACCAACGCTTCACTACGGGGATCGCCGGCAATCTCATTGATGCCCTTCTGCAATCCCAGAAGGCGGTCGATCACCCTGCCATGCAGGAATTTGCGCAGGATCAACACCTGCAGTACGGAGAATAGGATGTAGAGCAAAATGATCAGATTGCGCATATGCCGACCAATTCCGGTGGCTTCCATATCGGACTGGATCTGCACGTAGAAGAGCTCTTCAGCATTGGCATCGCTAATGATATCCGAGGCGGCTATCCGGTTTTTACTGAGAAACTTCACTCGCTTGCCTTCACGAAACTGAGATATCTGCTCTTCAAATTCACTACTGTAGGAACGGGTGAGGTCAACCGCGTTGATCGCGATCCCGCTCATCCCGGGCAGTTGCTCAATGTATTCCTCATCAATATATCGCGCCATCATAAAATAACCGCTGATGGGGCCGGCCCCATCGCTATCAAGAATGGGCAGAATGGCCAGCAGGGCGGGGCCGGAGCTTGATTTGAGTAACAGCTTGATCGCTCCGTCCGCTTTGAGGTCTTTCATCAAGGGGGCTAAAAGCCCCAGATACTTAGGTAACTCGTGGCGAATATCCAGCAGCTTTTCTTCCTCATGGTCATATCTGATGGCCAGCAGTACATCAATTTCTGGAGATAAGATGACAGAGGAATTGATCCGGTAATTCTCGAATATGGCATTGGTGAAATTGCTCTGCACGAAACGGGGATTGCGATTGTTTACATAATCCCGCATGTCGTCCCAATGCGCCCAGTCGCGCACGATCACTTCCAGGGCTGTTTGTTCCCGCTCCAGACTGTTGCGCAGCATCCGCAGTTTGCCCAGGATCATCTGAGTTTCGAGATTTCGGAACGAATCCTGAATCACCATGTTTGTAAAAAGCAAGGCTAGTCCGAGAAAGAGTATGGACAAGAGGATGATGCTGATGATGGTGCTATTTTTGATGCTCATGCTGCTCTCCCTAATAGATAAGAGACAGCATGGCAAAGAAATGGCTGATGCTGCCGGCCAGGACAAATAGATGCCAAATGGCGTGATGGAATGGCAGCTTGCGAGCGGTATAGAAGATGATGCCCAAGCTGTAGGCCAAGCCTCCGATCGCGATCCAAATCAGGAACTCGCGGGATACCACCTGCACCAAAGGCTTGATGGCGATGATGATGATCCAGCCCATCATCAGATATACCACGATCGAGACCCATTTGAGCTTGCTCATGGCAAAGATCTTCAGACAGATGCCGATGAGAGTGAGCCCCCAGATGATGCCAAAAAGGGTCCAACCCCAGCCACCGCGCATGGCTCCGATGGTTACCGGAGTATAGGTTCCGGCGATCAAGAGAAAGATGGAGGAGTGATCCAGGATGCGGAAGAATCGTTTCAATGTGGGCTGAGGAAAGGAATGATAGAGTGTGGATGAGAGAAAGAGCAGGATCATCGTGGCTCCGTAGATGCTGAAGGAAACCACTTTCCAGGTGTCGCCAAGCAAGGCCGAATATACCACCAGGATTACCAGAGCGGCAATGGCAATCCCCACTCCGATGCCGTGGGTGATGGCATTGGCCACTTCTTCTTCCAAGCTCTGTTGGGGGCTGAGCGGGATGCGATCCAAAAAGCGGGATTTGCTCATTTGTGGTATAGCTCCATAATGCGATCTTCAATAGCGGGAGGAACGAGTTCTTTGATGCTCTGCTTGTGGCTCACTTTGTCACGAATCTCCGATGAAGAAATGGGGCACAGCGGCATTTCCAGGATGCTGTGGTGAATCAGGCTGAGCACATCGCAAGGCATGGAAGTCTCCGGTCGGGGCAGGATGATGAAGTGTAAGTGTTCCTTTAGCCAATCGAAGTCATGCCATTGAGGCAGTTTCTCCAGGTTATCCGCTCCGATAATGAAGGCAAAAGCTTGCTCCGGACGCTGTAGCTTCAGCTTGCGAATGAGATCACTGGTATATCCGCTTTCTCCGCGTTCGGCATCCCAAACCTCGATGGGTGATCGGTAGTCCTCCGGTGGTTGCACGGGAAAATGGAGGGGAGCAAAATGGTTCACAGCTTCCTTGGCGAGTTCCAGACGCGTGTCATAATCCAGGATGATCCTATCGCCTTTGAAGTTGTGGTTGAAGCTGGGCACCAGGATCACCTTTTCAACAGGAGATAAGCTCAGGACTTCTTTGGCCAGATACAGATGTCCGTTGTGGATGGGATCAAAGCTCCCGCCCAAGATCGCCCAGGCTCCTCTCAGCTTATCTCGATGGGGCATTTGTTAAAACCTTTTGGCCAGCTTTCTGGATTCATCTGACCCCGGATAGCGGGATTGCAGCCTTTGATAGGCGGCAAGCGCTGCCTTCGCGATTGTCCTGTCGCAAATGCAACAGCGCGGAGTAATAGAGGGGATTTCTTGTCCAGACTGTCAGTATTGCCCAAAGCAATCACTTCGTCAAAATACATCAAAGCAGCGCTGTAATCCTTCATCTTGTAATAGATATAGCCGTTTTGATACTTCTTCTCGATGAGTTTATACTGCGCTCTGCGGATGTATTCCACAGCTTGGGCAAAACGGCTGTCGTTGGGGAAACGATCGATGAAATTGCGAAAGGCCTCAATGGCAGAAACGGTCTCATCCTGGTCATAATCCGGCTTCAGAGAGTCCTCAAACAAGGCCTGACCTATGCGAAAATAGGCATCGGAGACATTCTGATGATCCGGGAAGCCATCGATGAACTGCTGGTATTTGAGCCTGGCATCGGTAAACTTGTTGATGGCAAAATAGCTGTCGGCAAGGCGCAAGGTGGCGTAAGCCGTGGAAGCGGATTTGCGTTCAAAGGAGATTTCGTCATAATACACAGCGGCTTTGCTGTATTTCTTGTTGGCATAGAGCTCATCAGCCAAAGCTAGCTTTTCAGCGGTCGTGAGCTCAGAGCGGTTTTTGCTGCATGCGCCAAAGGCCAGCAGGATAAGCATTAGGAAGCTTAGATAGCGTCTCATCAATGATCCTTTATTCGATGGTCCACAGTAAGAAGATTATTGATGCCAGCGCGCTGCCGGCAATCAATGGTTCAAACCAGCGCAGGCGGGGTGCAGAGATACTGCTCTCTCTGGACTCCGCCGGGCTGAAATCATGGGTGTTTACCTTGGTCAGCTGATGCTCCGGCAGCTTGAGCTGCTTTACCACAAAGCTGTAAATGGGTTTGCGCTCAGTGCGGTAGGAAAAGAATGACTTGTGCTCGATCATCTGCCATTTGAGGATCAGTTCCACTTGCACCAGATTGGCACCACTGAGCCCATACTCCGCAAGTGTCGCAGACAAGGGAGTCTGGCTGTGCTCATCAAAATGCGCGGCAGAACCGAGCTCACGGATGTCCGTCCCTTTTGCTAAAAGCAGACGGGAAAGGCTCTGCGACAAAGCCGGAGTCCACTCTCCGCAACGGATATCCAGAAGCACCGGGAGATCGGTATCAATGAACTCCGCGATGCTATTGGCGATGTCATCGGACTCTTTTTGCTGCTGTTCAGCCCAGGCAAATAGGGCACAAAACAACAGCAGGACTACCAGTATCCTTTTCTTGGGCAAAAGCTGAGTCAAGGCGATCTTAATCCAACTGATTCAAATAGATGTTCACCAGATCAATGCGTCCGTAATAGGGATAATCGCGTTTGAGATTGTTCAAAGCCGTGCGGGCATTGGCGTGATCCCCCATATTCATGTGACACATACCGATCTTGAGCTGTGAATCTGCCACTTTCCAGGAATTTGGATAGCGGGAAACCACCAATTGAAACTCTTTCAGGGCATCCGACCACTCACTTTTAGCATAGCGGCTTTCACCCTTCCAGTAGTAAGCGTTGCCGGCATAGTCACTATTGGGATAACGGGCAATGAAGGCATCCAGCATCTGAATGGCTTTGTCGTAATTGCCGTTATTGTATTCACTGCGTGCTGCTTCATACTCGTCTCTTTCTTTATCAGAGCTGAGCATGGTTCCGGAAACGGTGGGTTCTGCGGGTTTGGTGGGGACATTCTGTATCCCCGAGCCGGCCATCGCGTTTCGGAGTGAATTGATTTCAGCTTGCTGTGCTTTACGATCAGCTTCCATCTGCGCCTTGAGTTCAGCGATCCCCTTGCTGTCCGGGCTGCCGGCCTTCATCGTGGCCATATCTTTCTCAATGGCCGCGAGTTTGCTGTTCATCAAGGCCGTGTTTTGCTCCAGATTGGCAGCAAGTTCATTCAGTCTTCTGGTCAACTTGCGGATTGGCCGGACTGCCGTGCCATCTGCGGGAACCTGTCCTTCTTCGCCCATGCGATCCATCAGATAGGCAATGTCTTCCTGCATCAGGCGTTTTGCATCATCTGCTCCTGGCTGATTTCGCGCACCAGCTGGATCAGAGCTTCCATTTCGGCGCTGGAACCGCCATCACCGCGAAGTTTGTCCAGTTCTGCCCGGTTTTGTGCCAGAGCACCTTCCATCCGGTCCACTCTTTCTTGTTCGCTGCGAAAAGCAGAATTGCTTACACAGCCTGCCATTACAATAGTTACCAGGGCTAAAAGTAACAACTTTTTCATAGCCGATCTCCTTTTTTTATTGTGTTGCTAAAAATGCCTTATACGCTTTGTAGGTGGAATACAGGTCTGCTTTGGAGCAAAGCTCATACAGAGAGTGCATTCCCATGATGCCCACTCCACAATCTATAACTTCGGATCCCAGATTTGCCAGAATATAGGCAATGGTGCCTCCACCGCCTTCATCCACTTTACCCAGTTCACCCATTTGCCAGAATACTCCGGCATCATTGAAGATATTCAGGACTTTTGCGGTAAACTCGGCGCTGGCATCATTGCAGGAATACTTCCCACCACTACCGGTGAATTTGGAGATGCCGATGCCGTGATTGAAGATCACCGCGTTTTGCTTTTCATGCACGTTCGGATAGTTGGGATCCACCACCGCGGTGACATCACCACTGAGGATCTGTGAATTCATAAAGGTCTTACGCAGGTTCGCGGCAGAATTATCCTCGCCTTTATAGGCCAGCAATTCGCCTACGAAATCCTGGATAAACACTGAGTGCGCGCCGGTCGCGCCTTGACTGCCCACTTCTTCTTTGTCGCTAAAGTAAACGATCATGGTGCGTTTGGGCTTGGTGTCCAGATTGTCCAATAGCGCGGTAAGCCCGGCATAGGCGCAGATTCTGTCATCCTGACCATAGCCCACCACCATTGAAGCATCAATGCCGGCATCGCGAGCCGGAGTAGCAGGTACCAATTGCAATTCAGCAGAGAGGAAATCCGCTTCCGTGACGCCGTATGCCTTGTTCAGAGCTTTGAGAGCGAAGGCCTTGGCAGCTTCTTTTTCTTCTGATTCGGGTTCGATCATCCCGGAGAAAACCAGGTTCAGCTTCGAGGCATCGATCGCGTCGTTAAGATTCTTGGCATATTGTTCTTTACGCGCCAGATGCGGAAGCAGATCCGGAATGATGAAGACCGGTTCATCTTCTTTTTCGCCAAGATTGATATTAAGCAGGCTGCCATCCTTTTTGACTACAACTCCATGCAGGGAAAGGGGAGTGGATACCCATTGATATTTCTTGATGCCGCCATAGTAATGGGTGCGCATGCAGGCCATTTGGCTGGGGCCGTCTTCATACAAGGGGTTTTGCTTCAGATCAATGCGCGGGGCATCGATGTGAGAAGCCACCATGTTGAAGCCATTAGTCAGAGGTTCAGAGCCCAGCACTGCGACGGCCATGGTCTTGCCGCGAAATACGCGATAGACCAGCTTGCTGCCTTTCTTGCCGTCAATGGGGCTAAACTTGTGTTTCTTGAGCAGTTTTTCCATCCAGATTGCAGTTTCACGTTCCGTTTTTGCATTCGTTGAGAAACTTCTTGTAAGGGACGGCATATTCCATGGCAGCTTTTTGCTCAGCCGCGGGCGCATCCTTCCAGAAGTTTTTGCGATCATAGGTCAAGGTTGACTTTGGGTTTGCTTTCTTCATCGGATCTCCATTTATCTGTATCTTACTTGATATCAAGGATTTTTAGCTGACGCTCTCCCATGGGAGCCTGAATCAGCGCTATTTCGTTTAACTTCTGCCCAATAGGCCTTTTGCCGATGGGTGACACTACGGATACGACCTGTAATTCGGTCTCGTCTTCATAAAAGTTCAGTTCAGAGGCGCCACGATCTGAAGCTAAGTTCTTCAGCGGTATGCTCATCGATCGTCTTGCAAGTGCTGCCAAAGCGAACGGCATCCTTGGGCAGGGCACTGGGGTCCACTACTTTCAGAGTGGATGCTCTTCTTCTAAGATAATCTATTTCACTGTCTATGGCACGTTGCCGTTCTTTAGCGGCTTTATATTCTGCGTTTTCACTGAGGTCGCCAAATTCACGGGCGATGGCCACGGCTTTGATCACTTCAGGACGCTCAATCATCAGGTCATTGATGCGCTTCTGCAAACGCTCCATACCTTGAGTGGTGATGAATATGCTGAGATCCATTCCTAAGCCTCTTTTTTTTCTGTGGATCAGCCTGAGGGCGGTGGTTCCGGCTTTTTTAACCCGGGCATTACCGCTTTTGGTCCAGATCTCGATGGCGGGCTCAAGCTCGGAATGATAGTCCACGATGGAGGCACACAAGAGCTCCACAATCTGCGGATCACGAGATATGCCAAAATTCTTCCATACAGAAAGATAGGCATCGGTATCCAGCTTGGCCACAGTTTTCAGCAGGTTCACATGCAGGGCTTGGTTGTCACCCAAGGGATAAACCCATTGGTTTTGAAAGAAGCCCAGCACTTCCGGGATCAGATCCTCTCTGCGCTTGATGAGCTTGAGACAGAGGTTTACCGCTTGTTTGGCGATGTCGTCTGAAGCCCTTTTGATCCAGGAAAACACGATGGGCAGATACTTCTCAGGATGCTTGCGGCAGAGCGGAAGCATCACTTTGTCCATTAGCGCGGCAATCTCAGAGGTCTGAGCTTTTTGCATAAGCTCTTCGATGAGAGGGATATAGATATCAGGTTTCTTATGAGCAAGCTTGGCCATGATAGCTCCGAACGCGCTCTTGCCATAGTCGCCTTTCTTCAGCCACAGATGCCGGAAGAAGGGTATCTGTTCCGTGTGCTTTTTGCCTAAACGCTGCACGATGATCCCCGATACGAGCTGATCACTTCGGTGGGAATCTTGCCATGAGTGCGCTCCGGATATGCGTTGAAGATGATCTCAAAATCATAATCCTGATGCGGCAGCTTATTCTGCAAATAGTAATCCGTATCCATTGTCAGCCGTTCTTTCCAGTCGATGGTAAGCATCTATATCTCCTATAAGTTACAATATTTTTTCTCTTTTGCCATCCACGGTGGAAATACTAATACTGTCAAGCAAAAAGTGCGTTTCGAATAGAAAAGAGAGACGAGTGGCGCGAAACGCGAGCCGCGACCATCGTCTTTCGTCTCCCGTCTCGCGTATCTAGATTCTAGTTTCTAATCGATCCTCACCCTGATGGTCTCGGCTATGCGCCGATCCAGCACATAGCGAGCATCACCCACAGCCACGATGATGTTTGGCTCCTGAGTTTCATTGCGAAAGATTGATATCTTGCTGCCAATATAGATTCCTCGTTCTATGGTACGTAAATCGTTGTTGCAATATACGGTTCCGCTTTTACCCTCAATGATTTCGGATAGCGGTAAGCAGTCTCCTCTTTGGCAGTGACACAGTCTTCTGCTCTGAAAAAAGCGGTTTCCCCATTGTCTCATTCTACGTCGTGCGTTCATTGCGTCTTCCTATTGATTTCATATTGAAGTAAATTAGAGTCAGAATCCCCAGGCCCAGCGCGATCCAATAAATGGAACCCGGGGTGAAGCTGCTGATTTGGAAAAAGAGCATGGCGATGATCCAGGCCAGGATGTTCAGATAGACAAAACTGAAGATCGTCCAACGGCTTCCGTGTTCTTTGAAGAGCATGGCCAAGGCAGCGGCACAGGGTGAATAGAGCACCACGAAGAGCAGATAGGCCAAAGCCGCCTTCCACCCCCCAAAGCGGTCTTGCAGGTTTTCGGATAAGCTGGAGGGTAGCTCGTCTTCTTCAGCCATATCCATGCTCATTTCATGTCCGGAATAGAGGCTTTGCATGGTGCCAACGATCGCTTCCTTGGCAAATAGCCCCGTGATCAGGGCAACCGAGGCAGCCCAGTTCTCATTCTCAATTCCGATGGGTCTCAAGACAGGCGTGATCGCGTGTCCGGCTACTTCCAACACACTCACTTTCTCCCTTTCGGAGCTGAAGACATTGGGCACCATGATCGCTTGCATGATGGTGATCAGAACGATGACGGTGAGGATGGTCTTGCCAGCGCGCAGGATGAAATCCTTGAGCCTGAACCAGGTGTGGAGCATGATACCATTGAAGGTAGGCACGTGATAGGGCGGAAGTTCCATTACAAAGTTACCAGGCTCGGTCTTAAAGATGGTCTTTTTCAGCAGCAATCCGGTAAGCATGGCCATCACCACGCCAAAGAAATAGAGCCCGAAGATCACGATATCAGCCCGCGCGGGAAAAAAGACCATGGCCAAAAAGGTATAGACCGGAAGCTTTGCGCCACAGCTCATAAATGGGGTTAAAAGCGAGGCAAATACCCGATCCCTGGGGTTTTCCAAGGTGCGCGTAGCCATAATGGCCGGCACTGTGCAACCAAAACCCACCAAAAGTGGGATGAAGGCCTTGCCCGGTAACCCGATCTTGCGCATAAATTTGTCCGCGATAAAGGCCGCTCGGGCCATGTAGCCGCTATCCTCCAAAATGGATAAGCTGATGTAGATAAAGAAGATGGGCGGGATAAAGGTACCGATGGTGACGATGCCGCCTCCGATGGCGTCACTGAGAAAATACGTGATCCATGATGGCACACTCAGCAAGTCCAGCATTGCCGGCAATTGCTCCAGAAACAGCCAACTCAAGCCTCCTTCGATGATCCCGATCACCGGATCACTGGCGCGCACAGCGATCAGAAACACCAGATACATCACAAAGAAGAAGATCGGCAAGCCCATGAAGCCTGAGAGCAGAACTTTATCCACTGCGTCCGAAAATGTCCAGTTGCCTGTCTTCTACGCTTACCACGTCTTTGACCAAGCCGCGAATGAAGCCATAGCGGTCGTCCGCGATCACGTTTATGGCCACCTGTCCGCGATGCTTTTCGATGGCCTTGACCTCTTTCTGCACTGCTTCCAGCTCATCATTGGAGAGTTGCATCAGATACTCCTGATCGCCTTCAATGATCTTAAGCGCCTGCCAGCGCGTCTTTTGCACTTGCCAATAGATATCCGTGGCCAAGGGTTTGGCGCTGTCAAGACCTTGATCGAGCTTGCTTTTACTCAAAACTCCTTGCCAGATCTTTTCCAGATGTTCTTCCACCACTTCATCATAGCGGATAGCCGCGGGGATGGGCGGATGACTGAGGTTATGCTCGATGCGTTCCATCAGAGCTTCAGGATTGAAACGCTTGTTGAGGATGATCGGTTTTACTTCAAAGCCCAAATGGCTGCTGAGATGCGCCAGTTCAATCTTGAGGCCGTTCTTTTTCCGCGATATCAGTCATGGACAGACACATCAGGATCGGCGCGCCAAAGCTCCATCATCTGTACGGTGAGATAGAGGTTGCGCTCCAGATTGGAAGCATCCACGATATTGATGATGAGATCCGGCTTTTCATTCAGGATATAGTTTCGAGCCACCAGTTCATCCGGAGTACCACCATTAAGGCTATAGATTCCGGGAAGATCGATCACCTCGTATTTGGTGTTATTATAGCTGAAGCTACCGCTTTTGTGCTCCACGGTTACTCCGGGCCAGTTACCAACGGTCTGGCGTGAACCGGTTAAAGCATTGAACAGGGTGGTTTTACCAACGTTCGGATTGCCCGCCAGGGCGATCACAGGTTTCTTATTGAGAGTCATTTGCATCTGTCCTGCATTTCCAGCATAAGCCGCTGATACTGATGTTTATATGGTTGATCTCAAACTTCTGAGCTCCCGCAGCGGCTTCTATTCGGGGCACAAGCTCGTCCAGATCAGTTTCAAAAAACTGTTTGCAATTCTCACAATCCAATGCACATGGCGGGGATGCCCCAGGATGTGTTCATAGCGATCCCGTCCTTCACTGCGCATGGCCAGCTGGATCAATCCTGCTTCCAAAAGCAAGGGCAGGGTGCGATATACCGTTGCCAGAGAAACATTTAGTCCCTTGATCAGATCGTGCAGTTTCTCGGCATCAAAATGCTCGTGCAGCTCGAAAGCTGCGTCGAGAATCAGCTTCCGGCTGCGAGTCAGCTTGAGTTCGCGCTGTTCCAGAAAGTCCTTGAATCGGTTTTGATAATCGGGCATGGTCATATCCTTAATGAGAATCATTTGCAACAAGCTTTCTCGAGCCCGCCTTTTTGTCAAGTTCAATCTGAGAACCTCCCACCCTTGGACTTCGTAGCGAAGCGAAGGAGTACAAGCAGCGGGATCGCCCTCCACCCTTGGACTTCGTAGCGAAGCGAAGGAGTTTACATGAAAGACGTTTCTAATATACTGCAAATAAGTCACTTGCATTTTGAGCATCTTGCTTACTTTCGCTGGTGCTTGTTCTGGCTTTCATGGTCGGTAGCGAAAGCTGGCTTTCAGTTAAGTTCAGTTTGAAGCGCTGTCTTAAGTCTAACTTTCGCGCGTCAAACAGCAAACCATTGAGGTTGTCCAGCATTGATCGTTTACCACTCTTGGTCAGGCTGTTTTGGGAGAAGTCATAGGATATCTTGTAGATCGTGAAAGCGAGGCTATGATAGTCGTTGTGCCTTCCCATGGCTAGAGATTTTTTTGCTTTGATGCCCTGCAAATACTCGTAGGTGGAATTGGCCTGGACTGAAGTATAGGTCTTGCCTAAAAACAGACCGCCGTGATCATCTGAACCACCGGTGAAACCCTTTTCCCAACTCGTCTCACTAAAAGGCTCAATGCGATACTTTGCATACAGATCACCAATCCTGGCCGGAGTCAGGTTTTCGCATATTAGCTGCCAGGAGTGGTTGCCAATCTTGTTTCGGCCTCCATTGATTGCTTCAAAATAGTCGAAAAGCAGGATTAATCGCTCCAAATGGCTGAAGTCCAGCTTACCATTCACAGAGTAGGAAGCGTGTGCAACGCTATGCACGATTCCTTCTTGCTTCAGATAATCACGCAGTTCATAGATGTCTTTCCGCAGGTGATCTATGATCTGAAACTGAATCTCTGTAATGCCATAGGCTAAGACATGGATCTTGCAATGATCCTCCGGGAAGTATGTGGTGGCTTCCAATCCGATGAATGTGTCATCAGGATGCTTTTCATGTAGCAGGAGAGCGCCATCGATGCGGTTATGATCAGTTATCGTAACGTATTGCATTCCCATGCGCTTGGCCTCTTTGTAGATGAACAGAGGATCGGTGTAGGACTCTCTCGCACCAAGTTTCTGAAGGAACCATTCGCTGGGGTGTTCAGAGTGTATTGAGTGGCAAATGAAGATCAGCTTTCTTTGGCATTTAAAACTCTCCTGCTTATATTGTCTGCCATGATTATAGGTCTTGGGTTTAAGCATTTGATAAAGAACCAGTGAATAAAAGTTAACAGACGCCTACCCTATTGGTCTATCCTGATGCCACTCCATAGCCGGAACACATGGAGCAAAGAAAGTGCTTTACGAAAAAAGCTTGTTCCAAAAATAATGGTCATACGATTGAAAAAAAAAACACCTTAAGGATAGAAAATGAACACACAAAGACCTCTTGACAAGCTGCGAGAACGCAAAAAACAAGGCCAAGCTGGGTGGCGGTGAAAAGCGCATTGCCGAACAGCACGAAAAGGGTAAACTCACTGCCCGTGAACGCATAGCCTTGATGGTGGATGCTGATAGCTTCGAAGAGTTCGACCTCTTTATGCGGCATCAGTGCACCAATTTTGGCATGGAAGATACCGTCTTTGACGGTGATGGCGTGGTCACCGGAAGTGCCACGATCAATGGCCGGGTGGTCTATATCTTCGCTCAGGATTTCACTGTGTTTGGTGGCTCATTATCCAAGACCTATGCCGAAAAGATATGCAAAGTCATGGATATGGCGCTCAAAAACGGTTGCCCTTTGATTGGTCTCAATGACTCCGGTGGTGCCCGCATCCAGGAAGGCGTGGACCGCTTTGGCCGGTTACGCCGAGATCTTCTGGCGCAACGTGATGGCCAGGTGGTGTGATCCCCCAAATCATCCGCTATTCTGGGACCCTGTGCCGGTGGCGCGGTCTATTCCCCTGCCATCACAGACTTTGTGATCATGGAAAAGAACAATAGCTATATGTTCGTCACCGGTCCCAAAGTGGTGAAAACCGTGCTCAACGAAACCGTGAGCATCGAAGACCTGGGTGGTGCCAAGATTCACAGCAGCAAAAGCGGTGTGGCGCATTTTATGACCAACAATGAAGAGGAAACTATCCTCCTGATCAAGAAGCTATTATCCTACCTCCCTTCAAACAATATGGAGGATCCTCCCGTCTTCCCCAGTCCGGATCCCGCAACCCGGGAGTGTCTGGAGCTAAATGATATAATCCCCGAAAACCCCAATAAACCTTATGACATCCTGGATGTGATCTATCCCATCGTGGACGAAGGGGAATTTCTGCAAGTGATGCGCAACTATGCTCAGAACCTGGTCGTGGGCTTTGCCCGGATGAATGGTCACAGCATCGGCATCGTGGCCAATCAGCCCAAAGTCCTGGCCGGTGTGCTGGATATTGATGCCTCGATCAAGGCCGCCCGTTTCGTGCGCTTCTGTGACGCCTTCAATATCCCCCTGGTGGTCTTTGAAGACGTTCCGGGCTTCCTTCCCGGCACTTCGCAGGAACACAACGGCATCATCCGCAATGGCGCCAAGATGCTCTACGCCTTCGCGGAAGCCACTGTGCCCAAGATCACAGTGATCATTCGCAAAGCTTATGGCGGAGCCTATTGCGTGATGAATAGTCGCCACATGCGGGCTGATCTGGTCTATGCCTGGCCCACCGCCGAGATAGCCGTGATGGGTCCCAAAGGCGCGGTGGAAGTGATCTTCCGCAAGGAAGCCAAGGCCAGCGATGATCCCAAGAAAGTGCTCAAAGACCGTGAAGACGAGTATCGCGAGATGTTCTCAAATCCCTACCGTGCTGCTGAACGCGGCTTTGTGGACGACATCATTGAACCGGCCCAGACCCGTTTCCGCCTGATTCGCGCTTTGGAAATGCTGGCCAATAAGAAAGACAGCATTCCCCCTCGCAAACACGGTAATATCCCGCTTTAAGGTATGAGAATGCAGAGATTATCCATCCTAGTCGTGCTGCTCCTGCTCTTACCGCTGGTGATCCTGGCACAGGATATTGATCCCACATCCAGCGAAGCTATGATCGATTCCCTTTCTGTAGCCAGAGAGCAATCCATCCTGGCTGAATACGGCTTTCGCGATAGCAACACCTTAGCTTACGTAGCTGATAAGCTGGAGATTGCAGATTTGGCGCGCTGGAAATCCGCTTTAGGCCTTGAGCCGGCTAATAAAGCCCTGGATGACATGACGCTGAGACGCCTGGAACTCACGCCATACCGTGCCTTGATTGCCAAGCAAACTGTGGAGTACGGCTACAACGAACTCAGCACGCTCAGCGAGATTGCCGCCAGCCTGAACATGCCTCTGAAGAAGCTGAAAAGCATGTTGGGCAACAATGATCCTTTGGACAAAACCTGGGACAACCGTTCCATCCAGGCCTTGGGCATCAACCCGGAACAGATCCGTGCCATCCACGACGAATTTGAACACGACATCTTACTTTATGGTTCCAGCGTCACCCTGGTGGGGATGTTAGTTGTGTTTTCGGCCTTGGTGATCACCAGCCTTATCATCAGACAGTTGGTGCATCTCAATGTCAAGACCAAATCCGCTCCGGTGATCAAGCTCAGTAGCGATGGCAAGGTCAAATCCGCTCCCAATACATTGTCGCGCAATGTGATCGTGGCCGCGATTACCGCTCTGCATATCCATCGACAAGAGATCGAAGAGCAACGCCGTATGGTGCTCACTTTCCGCAGAACGCCCACCAATCAATGGCGTGCCAGCGCTGTGCTCAGCATGCCAAACCGCGAATTGAAAGCAAGGAGATAGCAAGTAAATGAAGACCTATAAACTGATTATAAATGGCGAACGCTATGAAGCTCGCGTGGTGGAATACACACCCACCCATGCCAAATTGAACATCAATGGCCATGACTATCTGGTGCAGATCGAGGATGATCACAGCGCTGATGTGCCCAAGCTTGGCGAGCAGGAAAAATCCGTGCCCATCGCTCCTCACTTTTCCAGCGGATTTGACGCTCGCAGTGGCGAAGTGCATGCTCCGCTACCCGGAGTGATCGTTTCCATCCCTGTGAAAGAAGGTGACGAGGTCAAGAAAGGCCAACCCATCGTGATCATCGAAGCGATGAAGATGGAAAGCGAAATTGCCTCTCCAGTGGATGCCAAAGTGTCCAAGATCTTCATCAAAGAACGCTCTTTAGTACAGGAAGGCGACATCCTGATGACCCTGGAAGGCGCTGAAGTAAAAGCTCCAGCTCCGGCAAAGGCTCCTCGCAAACAGTCCAGACCTCCTGCGGAACATGAGTCTGCCCCATCTGACAACATTCTCCGCGCGCCCATCCCCGGCACCATCATCGACGTCAAAGTCTCTGCCGGACAAAGCGTAAAGGATGGCGATGTCGCCTTGATCCTGGAAGCCATGAAAATGGAATCCGAAATCCATTTCTCAACTTCCGGCAAAGTTGCCAAAGTCCATGTCGCTCGTGGCGACAGCGTGCAGGAAGGTGACCCCCTGATCGAGCTGGGAGTCTAAGCTATGCAGGAACTGCTTCAATTCATCCAAACCACCGGATTCCTGAATATCGAACTGGGCAGCGTCGTAATGATGCTGGCCGGTATGCTCTTTGTGTATCTGGGGATCAACAAAGAATTTGAACCCCTGCTTTTGGTACCCATCGGCTTTGGCATGATCGTGGGCAATTTGCCCGGAGTGGCGCAGCAGGGATTGGGCGTGGAAACCGAAGGCTCTGTCCTCTCCTACCTATATTTTGGCGTGAAGAAGGGCGTGTACCCCTCCTTGATCTTCATGGGTGTGGGCGCGATGACGGATTTTTCCACCCTGATCGCCAATCCCCGTTTGATCCTATTGGGAGCAACTGCGCAATTTGGCATCTTCGCCACCTTCATGGGCTCCTTGCTATTGGGATTCAACATCCTGGAATCCGCTTCCATCGGCATCATCGGTGGCGCGGATGGCCCCACCTCGATCTTTTTTGGCTCCAAGATGGCTCCGCATCTTCTGGGCTCCATCGCCCTGGCCGCGTATTCTTACATGGCCTTGGTTCCTGTGATCCAGCCTCCCATCATGCGGCTGCTCACTACCAAGAAAGAACGAGTGATCCGCATGAAAGCCCTGCGCGTGGTCAGCAAACGTGAAAAGATCTTCTTCCCCATCGTGGCCTTCATCGTCACTTCGATGATCGCGCCCGGATCTGCGGTACTTCTGGCCATGCTCTTCCTCGGTAATCTGCTCAAGGAAAGCGGCGTCACCGAACGCCTGGCCACCAGTGCCAGAACGGTTTTGATCGACGTCGTGACCGTCTTGATTGGCCTCACCGTGGGTGCCAAAACCACTGCTGATGTCTTTCTCACTCCTTCCACCATCAAGATCTTTCTCTTAGGAGCTGCCGCCTTCAGTGTGGCCACTGCCACCGGAGTGATCTTTGCCAAGATCATGAATCTCTTTACCAGAAACAAGATCAACCCCCTGATCGGTGCTGCCGGAGTTTCTGCGGTTCCTGCCTCTGCCCGTGTGGTGCAGATGGAAGGCCAGAAATATGATCGCTCAAACTACCTGGTGATGCATGCCATGGCCCCCAATGTGGCCGGTGTGGTGGGCTCTGCGGTGGCTGCTGGTGTGTTTTTGGGGATATTTGGCTCATAAACCATGATATAACATAGCTTCAAGGCACGTTCATCGTGCTGCAAACCTTAGGGCGGACTTCGTGTCCGCCCTTTCCTTATCCCCTTCGCTCCTGCTCCTTTGCCCCATGTTCGGCTCCGGTTTACCCCATGATCCTCTCTTGCAATGAGGGGAATATGGGGTAAACATGGACTAAGCAGGAGCCAAGGTAATGAGAGCCCGGTGCGCGGCACGGCATCCTGAGCCCCTTCTGGCCTGAACGCCACCTGACGGCCTCCCGAACTCCTCCTGAGTCCGGCTCAGGAACTCCTCAAGAGACTCTCAGGTGGCGTTCGAGCCAGCAGAGAGGTAGAGCTTCACTGATATCCCCTCCACTCATGATATCTGTGATTACGGAACAAATATTGCACATTAGATAGGGAAAAAGAGGGGTTTATCATGAAACAAGCTCTCTTTGTTTTGGTTGTTTTGATCCTACTGAGCTTCTTTTCTCCGCTTTGCGCGCAGTTGCAGCTTGATTGGGATCTGGTGATTGAGAGTGTAAACGGAACTTACATCGATATGCGCCTGGATGTAGTGAACAACACCGCTGAGGATTGGAACTACAATTTTGGTTCAGCTGCTGTTGCTTTCTACTCCATTGATGGTCAGATTCATACCGGTATGCTGTTGCCGATGGTGTTGCCGTATACTCTGGAAGCCGGAGCCAGTGACAGCTTTGATCTGTTTCACTCCGGATATCTGGATCCGGGTCCGCACACGGTGCAGGCGCATCTGAACATCTCTGTGGATGATGCTTATCTGCCGGTGGGCGAGCCGGAAATCGTGCTTATCGAGGATTTCATTCCTATAACTATGGGTGATGGCAGCGAACCAGCCCGGGTTCCCATCGACTTCTATTGGCGAAACAGCTGTATCAGTGCATATATACTCCTGCTGATTATGGCTGGCAACCGGGAACACTGATGGCGGTGAGTTCCACACTTTGTTTGAAGATGTACCCTACAACAACTTTATGGCTCAGCAAAATCCAACTCTATCTGATGGAAACCGGACTCAATAATTTGAATGGAGGATGGAGCACAACCGCCGGGATCTTAGCACAGTTCAATTCGCTCATGGACTTCCCCGCAGGTAACCACGAAATCCGCTTTAATCTGAGATTTCCCATTCAGTTGGATGGATACAACAATCTATTGATGATCATGTTTCGCCCCATGCACAGCTCTTATCAGTTTACCGCTGATCCCTTTTTGGCGGACGAGTGTCCGTCGAATATGGCTTTGAACCGCTGGAGTGATTCGATAAACATTGACCCCAGCGTCCCACTTTCATTGCTCCCAAGCCACTTCTGCGATCGCAAACCCATGACCACTTTTTACATCATACCCAATGGTGATCCGGTCTCTGCAAGCGAAGATGTGGCGCCAGCTTTGGCCCCCACCATCAGCGTTTACCCCAATCCCTTCCGGCAAGGCTGTGAACTGAAGCTGGATAAGCCACTCCAAACGCCGGGCAGCCTCAAAATCTACGACATTAAGGGTCGCCTGATCAGGACTTTGGAACAGAGCAGCAGTGAGGCCTTTCATTGGGATGGCAAGAATTCCGACGGCAAAAGCTGTCCTGCGGGATTGTATCTTTATCAGGCTGATCTTGGCAGCACGGTGGCAAGAGGTAAGATGATCAGGCTGTAAACTGCTTACACGATATCTTTTATCATACCAAATGGCCCCGAGTAATCGGAGCCACAATGTAGCCAATCAGATAAGGCCAGTGCTTTGGAGCTATTTCATCAGCATCATTTTGATGGTTTTACTCATTCCTGCGTGCTCAAGGCGGCTAAAGTACAGTCCGGAACTAACCTTCCTATTGCTGTGGTCTGTGCCATCCCATTGAACCGTGTGTATGCCCATATCCATCGTATCATTGATTAGCTCTTTCACTTTTTGTCCCTTCACGTTATAGACTGTGAGCTTGACCTTGGCTGGTGACGGAATCGAAAAGCTGATATTGGTGGAAGGATTGAATGGATTGGGGTAGTTTGTGCGTAAAGCGAAAACCGGAGCTACTAGCTCACCATCTGTATTCACAGCATAGCTTCTGAATCCATGCCCGATCAGAGTCTGGAGCGCCAGCGAAGGACGCAAGGCTAATGCCGCTAGCCCCAATCGTCAGATTGGTGGTTACATGCAGGAATAGATTCAAGAGTCCGGAGCGCCAGCGGAGACGACACATAGAACAAGACTCAATCCGGGAATCATCCACAAGTTTCGTCCTTCCGGACTCATACCGGATACGCCACCACTCCCCCAAATCTCACGATCTGGGTTAGCGGCACAAGGCCTGTCGTGCTACGCACTATCTCTCCAAGCACCAGAAAAGAATGCCGGAGGACAACACCTGTGCAAAGCGCTCACCAGGGCACCATCTGTCCTGTCTTCCTACCGGGCTCCAATCAAATTGCTGACAACACACATATATAACACCAAATCAGTCCGGCGACTGATTCTACAAGAGTGGAAATAGCTTCCAGCCGTTTGTTAAAAAAGCGTAATAATGAGATACGCGCCGGGCTATAGCTTCAGCAGTTTCAAGGGTTCCGCAGAGGAGGATACCCCATGGGATATCTGCCTGTGCAGAAAACCAAGTGTCATTTGCTGTGTCTTGATGCTACAACCACATCTATCCTATCATCAAGCACAGTAAAACCCGGCTTAGAGAAACCATCAATGCCATCCATAACATTTGCAGCAGTGTAGGTAAAATGGATATGATTGTCAGGCGCATCCGGACTGCCAAAATCAACTATGATGTCATAGCCTCCATCCACACTTCCTGCCTCTGTAGGAATTGTCCAGACTAAGCCGTCCCACTCTCCATCGGCATCGGTGCTATTCCCTGTTATCGGGGTGAAGAGGTTAGTGTCATAATGGGGAGTCAGGGTAGATACATTGGCCCCATCGACGTATGTGTAGTCACCATGCCTGATTACATACACAGTGAAAGCTGTGTTCTGTGGAGCTTTTGTGATCTTCGCGTGAACCTGATCCCCGGGTGAAAAGACGTTCCTGGATCTATTGCCCTCGCTATAGCTTTCCACTTTTGGCGTAAAATGAAAGCCACGAGATTCATAAGCTTTATTGATGGCATTCTGTCTTTTGCGTTCTGGATCAGAAACATCATCCACTAAGTCCATGAGGATGTTATAGAAGTAACGGGTTTGTAGCGGTAGGATTCGTTTGGAATAATCTCTTCACTAACTCTTTTCAGACCCGCAATCAATAGATTATCTACGGCAGTGGGGCTAAAGAGTGGATCGCTACGTAGACTCCACCAGGCAGAGGCGAGGGGATATCTGCAGAAGTAATTAGAATATAAGTCTTCTGTTACACTAGTGCTATCACAAATAGACTGCACCGTAATCAGGTCTGAAATATTTGTTGATACTTGTGGCATACTCTGATAAACAGAATCACCAAGGTATGAGCAAGGAAAGTAGGTCGAGAATGCTTCATCCATGCCTCCATATAGGATTTCATTCTGCTGATCTGTTCCTACAGAGTTCATAAACTCATTGTTAAGTTTCATATGTACTAACATATGTGTCAATTCGTGACAGATAGGAGAGCTATAATCACCTGATAACTCATTTACCTTTACTATATATTGTTCTCTAAAGAACCTGCTCCCTTCGGGAAATGGTATCCCGTAATGACAGCTATCATTGGTAATGCAATAGGATACGCAAACATACGTTCAGAAGCCCAACCTATGAACTTGTTGGCATGATAATACTGGTTACTCGGGTTTCCGACGTAGTCCTGACGATCGAATATTATTGTGGGACTTAGAGGATCATCAAGGTATTTGGATATCTGTGTAGCAAGAGTATCCTCTATACTTCCATCATATACTGTAACAAAGCTTGATTCAAGACAAGCTCTTACATCCTCGATTTCCTCACCGCTTATATTGGCATTTCCCATGCTATCTGTATAAAATACTACCCCAGGATTCCCATCGCATTTTGCAACTACTTTGGTATCCGTCAACTCATAGACTGATTCCTCCAGGTTATGATCGGGATATGCAGATCCCTTAACATTTACTGTTAGATCATTAATGATGGATGCTTCATTAACATAGATTTCACCAGTGTTAACATCAATAACCAGTCTTCTGGATAATCCCCCAACCCAACACAATCGATATATGAGC
This sequence comes from Candidatus Cloacimonadota bacterium, assembly GCA_021206555.1. Taxonomy (GTDB): domain Bacteria; phylum Cloacimonadota; class Cloacimonadia; order Cloacimonadales; family Cloacimonadaceae; genus UBA5456. Next base: position 28,770 of record JAJOKA010000167.1, read on the forward strand.
TTTAAATCTTGTTTGTACTTATTTATGTTATAGTATTTTATGGAAAAGTCCGGCATAAAGTTAGAGTACCTTCTTTGTAGCTCGTCATCAACAATTTTTCCATATATCTCTACCGCGTCCTCTCTTGTAATAATCACCCTAACATCACCTTCAGGCAATTCCACAGTATTGTCACCGATTGAAAAGCGCTTACGGCCTTCTTCATAAGTTATCATTATGAACCCTGCGCCTTCCACCCGATAACCCCCGACTTGCTGGTAATAATCCGTTGTATATCCACCCCACTGTTTTGTTATCCGACTCTTTGATAGCTGGGACCGGTTTGCCGGTGAGTATGGCAAAATCTTTTCCACTATTCTTTCGCAGGCTTGCCTGAAGGCTATGGTGTCTGCTTCTGTGGTGAATGGGATATCAGAGAAATTCCCTCTGTAGGTATGCAATCTCATGGTTCGTGTACTATGTCCCACATCACCGGTGAATCCCGTTTCTGCCCTAAACCTATCTGCCAATTGATTGAGTTCCTGGGTTTTGCGCGCGTGCTCTGCGGCATCGCTGGCATCTTCACTGGCGAAGATCATTGCGCAGAGCAGCAGTAACAACATTGTGACCAAGGCTTTTGTTTTTCATGTCTTTCTCCTTTTTCCTGCAAAGTAGAAGCGTCATCCTGACGCTTGCAAACGGCTGGAAGCGGTTTCTACTGTCGGCAATCTCCTCAGCTTGATGCCGGTTGTTTTTTTTTTGTTACATACCCGAGTCCGGCAGACCTTGCTGCCTTAATCCTCAGGTAGCCCTATTGATATCGCATGATTATTGACAACATGATTTCATGTCAAGCACAATTCTTTGGCTTTATCTGCTTTCTGCTGTCCCGATCAGATCCTGAGACTTGCTTCATAGCTTCAGCAGTTTCAAGGGTTTCGGTGCAAATGCGCGGCAGAAACCTCTCTTCTGGTATCCTGACATCAGTGTGATTGAGATGTTTATGGTATCCTTGCAGGCTTGTCCGATTATGGACATTTACCCGGGGTTTCTATTTCGCTGCACCCCGGCAATTTTTCTGTCGCCCTTCGGGCATTTCGAAGCTTCGGAATGCTACGTTACGAGTACCGAGCCCCAGCGGGAAGGTGTTTTTCCCTATAGGACTCAGTGCATATCTTGAGGAACCTGACGACTATCTGAACCCAAAGGAAATGGCTTTCATATAAAATGCCGTGCCGATGGCACTCAAATAGAACATCTTCCAGTCCTTTGATATGCGAGAGGATATCGCAGCTACATTGTGGAAACGTCATCTTGAAGTTTGTATGAGTCAGGATGTCGTGACTCCCTTCAAGCTTCTCGACCATCCATTTGTACTCTGTCAGTTGTGTTCATTCGTGGGAAAGAAACAAAAAACCGGTAGCTTTGCGGGCAACCGGTTTTTTTATCAGAAAAGACGGATGAGGTCTTTATTTATTCAGGTCTTCAGCTTTGATGCTATCTTTTTTGGCCTTGATTGTGGATTCTTCCACGAATTGGATGATTGCCATGGGAGCGTTGTCGCCGCGACGGAATCCGGCTTTCAGCACTCTGGTGTATCCACCCTTACGGTCGGCAAAGGCAGGGCAATTTCGTCGAAGAGTTTTTTCACCAGGTCACGATCGCCCAAAACGCTGTAGGCCAGCCTGCGGGAATGAACGGTGTTGTTCTTTCCGTAGGTAACCACGCGTTCTACAAAGCGTCTCATTTCCTTGGCTTTGGCAAGAGTTGTGTTAATCTGGCCATGTTCCACCATGGATTTGACGAGGTTTCTCATCATCAGGCGTCTTGCATCGGTTTCGCGTCCGAACTTTCTACCTTCAAGTCTGTGTCGCATTTTTCACCTTCTTTTTTTGGAGCAGGAACGGGTTTACGGGGAGTGGCTGTTGCGGGTTTTTCGGTTTTCTCCACGGCAGGAGCTGCTTCAGGAGCTGCTTCCGCTACAACAGTGGGCTTCGGTTCTTCCGCGGCAATGATGCCACGGGAACGAGCTTCCTTGATTTTGCGGTAGATGCCATCCACGTCCATACCCAGTTCCAGATCATATTTTTTAAGTTTTTGGACGATCTCTTCGAGGGATTTCTTGCCGAAATTGCGGAATTTCAGCATTTCAGGTTCTGATTTGGATACCAACTCACCAATGGTGCTGATGTTGGCCATTTCCAGGCAATTTGCGGCACGCACGGTAAGCTCTATTTCCTTCACGCTCATGCTCAAAATGCGTTCTTTCTCTTCGAGATCGGGATCGAGTTCCACATCCCGGATGTATTCCGGTTCGGTTTCAAATAAGCTGATCTTGGCAGCCATATCCTTGAGGATTTTGGCAGCCAGGAAGAGCGCGATCATTGGTTCAACCGCACCGTTTGAGTGAATTTCCAGGATTAGCTTATCGTAGTTCATGCGTTCTTTCACGCGCTGATGGGTAACGGAGAAGTTCACCTTCAGAATGGGAGAATAGATGCTGTCGATGGGGATGAACCCAATAGCATGGCCTTCCGGATTCTGACGGTCTGCGGATACGTATCCGCGTCCGATACCTACAATCATCTCAATCTTAAGATCAATATCTTCGGTCACTTCCAGTAGATAGAGGTCTTTGTTGATAATCTTGACGTTGGCATTTCCTGGATCATGCTGGCGGTAATGATACCTTTGCCTTTGTGTTCCAGGATAATTGTGCTTTCTTCCACGGTATTGGATTCGATCACAAGCTGTTTGATCCTTAGAATCAGATCGATATAATCTGAATTGGTGCCGGGCACCGGGGTGAACTCGTGATGCAAGCCTTCAATGCGGACAAAGCGTACTGCGGCTCCCTGGATGGATGACAGTAACACTCTGCGCAGGGTATTGCCCAGGGTGGTGCCAAAACCGGGTTCCAGAGGACCGATTTCAAATCTGCCGTAATTGCGGGAATACGACGCTTTGTCGTGCTCTACGCTTTCGGGCATCTGTAAGGGTTCAAGATACATCATATCAAACTCCTCATGGGGTTTACTTGGAGTAGAATTCGACGATGAGACGCAGATCTACGGTGACCGGAATCTCGCTTGCGACAGGGATTGAATCAAAACTGCCGCGCATATTTTCTTTATCTACGGTTAACCAGCTGTAGGGGGTAGTAGCTTCAGAGCTGCTCAGAGCGTCCACCAGCATTTTCATGCCACGGCTTTTGGGACGCACTTCGATGATATCGCCAGCCTTACACAGAAAGGAAGGGATATCCACTTTTTTGCCATTGACCATGAAGTGGCCATGGTTCACAAACTGACGGGCCTGCATGCGCGTGCTGGCGAAGCCAAGGCGATAAACCACGTTATCCAGTCGGCGTTCCAGCAGTTGCATCAGGTTGTCACCTGTTACGCCACCGGCTTTTGCCGCTTTCACAAAGTAGTTTTTGAACTGCTTTTCCAAGAGGCAATAAGTGAGGCGAAGTTTCTGTTTGGCTTTCAGGTGCACACCATAATCGGAGAGCTTTCTGCGCATCATCGCGCCATGCTGTCCTGATGGGTGTTTCCGTTTGGCCAGGATTCTATCGTATTTGTTGGTGCCAAAGATGTTTTCACCAAATTTGCGACAGAGCTTTCCTTTGGGTCCGGTATATCTTGCCATGATTTCTCCTTATATCCTTCTGGTTTTGGGGGGACGGCAACCGTTGTGCGGAATTGGGGTTTCGTCCTTGATCATGGTAACTTTGATACCGGCCGCGTTGATCGCGCGGATGGAGGATTCTCTTCCGCCACCGGGGCCTTTTACAATCACGCCAACTTTCTGGATGCCCATTTCGGCGCCGGCTTTGGCTACTTCTGCAGCAGCCATCTGAGCGGCGAAGGGAGTGCTTTTACGAGAGCCTTTGTAACCGATCTTGCCACCCGAACTCCAGGCCAGAACGTTTCCGGCACGGTCGGTAAGCGAAATGATCGTGTTATTGAAGCTGGAATGCACGAATACCAAGCCTTCATCGAAGGACAGGCGTACGCGTTTTTTCTTTACTCTGGTTTTCTTTGCCATGATTCAGCTCCTATTTCTTCTTCTTAATGGCGCTGCCGCGAGGGCCCTTACGGGTTCTGGCATTGGTGTGGGTACGTTGGCCCCGCACCGGCAGGCCGCGTTTGTGGCGCAAGCCGCGATAGCAACCAATTTCCATGAGCCGTTTAATGTTCATGGCAATCTGAGTTCTCAAAGTACCTTCCACGGCATATTCATTCTGAATCATGTCACGCAGTACTTTTTCTTCGTCTAAGGTGAGATCAGCGACCTTCTTCTTTTCGTCGATATTAGCCTTCTGGCATATCTCGATGGCGCGGCTTCTGCCGATGCCATAGATATAGGTAAGACCAATGAAGAGCCGCTTATTCTTGGGAATCTCAATACCTGCAATATGTGCCAAGTTGGTCCTCCTTTTTTTTTAACCTGTCTTTGTTGTGTCTTAGGGTTTGAGGTCTGCAGATAACGCGAATAACGCCGTGGCGTTTGATTATTCTGCAGTCCTTTGCAGATTATCTTTACTGATGCTTTGACTTTCATTGTTATCTCCTTGACTCCCCGCAATCGCGAAAGGCAATTCTCTTATTTATAACGATATGTGATTCTGCCGCGAGTGAGATCATAGGGTGAAAGCTCCACCTTCACCTTGTCTCCCGGCAGGATACGAATATAGTGCATACGCATTTTACCGGAGGAGTGAGCCAATATCTCATGGCCATTTTCCAGTTCAACGCGAAAAGTTGTATTCGGAAGGGCTTCTGTAACCACGCCTTCCACTTCTATAACGCCAGATTTACTCATGAATCTTCCTTCCCTTACGCATTAGTAAGTATCTCAGAACCGGCATTGGTGAGGAGGATGCTGTGTTCAAAGTGCGCGGACAGCGAACCGTCTGCCACCATAAACTCCCAGCCTTTTTCCTTCACCCTGTTGGTGCCGATATTTACCATGGGTTCGATTGCCAATGTCATCCCGGCTTCCAGCCTGGGGCCGTATCCGGCACGGCCGGAATTGGGTATCTGTGGTTCTTCGTGTAACTCTCTGCCCACACCATGACCGGTAAGGTCATCTGCCGGAAAGTATCCTTTGGCAGCGATATGGGAACCAATCGCGTGAGAAATATCTCCCACTCTGGCTCCCGGCACTGCCGCAGCGATTCCGATCATCAGGGCTTCGTGAGTGGCTTCCATCAAAGCGCAAGCTTCCTCACTGATCTGCCCCACGGCATAGGTCCTGGCAGCATCGCCATAGTATCCATCTTTGATTACACCGACGTCAATGCCGATGATATCGCCTTCGTTCAAGATCACTTTCTTGGAGGGAATGCCATGCACGATCACGCTGTTGGGCGAGGTGCAGAGCGTTCCGGGGAAGGGCTTCAGGCCGGGCACGCGATATCCTTTGAAGGCAGGCTTGCCACCTTTGGCCAGGATAAAGCTTTCGGCAAAACGGTCCAATTCCCAAGTATTAACCCCGGCATGGATCATCGTTCCAAGCTCTTCAAACAGCTCACCGATGATGCGGCAAGCGGCTCTTATCTTTGTGATCTCTGCGGGCGATTTCAGGTAGATCATTCTCTTTAGCTGCTGCGTCCGCGAAGCTTGCCCTTCTTCATGAAACCGTCATAATGACGCATCACGAGATGGGATTCAATCTGTTGCAGAGTATCCAGCGCCACACCCACCACGATGATGAGCCCGGTTCCACCAAAGTAGAAAGGCAGATCAAAGCGATGACTCATGATTTCGGGCAAAAGGGCCACGAAAGCGAAGATACTGCGCCCGGAAGGGTGAATTCGTGTGAGCACGGTGTTTATGTATTCAGCAGTCTTCTTACCGGGTTTTTTGCCGGGGATGTGACCACCATATTTCACCATATTCTCTGCCATTTCGGTCGGATTGAGCACAATCGCCGTGTAGAAATAGGCAAAGAAGATGATCAGGGTTACATAAAGCACAGTATAAAGCAGAGCTCCCGGAGATAACCAACGCTGCAAAGTGAGCCAGAATCCACCACCGGAACCGAAAAAGGCCGCGATTGTGGCAGGAAACATCAGTACGCTTTGAGCAAAGATGATGGGGATCACACCGGCGGTATTCACCCGTAGGGGAATATAGGTGCTCTGTCCGCCATACACTCTGCGACCAACGATACGTTTGGCATATTGCACGGGAATCTTGCGGGTTGCTTCAGTTACAAAGATCACAGCCGCGGTTACAGCTACCATCAAAGCAACGGCAAACACCGCTTTCCAGGCATAGGTAGGCTCCACGCCGATCTTCTGGAACATGCGAATGAAGCCTTCAGGATAGCGAGCTATGATACCGGCAAAGATGATCAGAGAGATACCATTGCCAATGCCATGCTCGGTGATTTGCTCACCAATCCACATCACGATCATCGTACCTGTCACCAGAGTGATGATACCCGTCATGTGAAACAAAGCTCCCGGTGAGGGCACTACGCCACCGGCCAGATTGGTCAGCCAGATAGTGATGGTGATGGCATTGAAAGCAGCCAGACCCACCGTTCCATAACGGGTAATCTGGTTCAGTTTCTTCTGACCTTCCGCGCCTTCTTTTCGCAATTTTTCAAAATAGGGAATGATGCTGCCCAGAAGCTGAATCACGATGGATGCAGTGATATAGGGCATGATTCCCAAGGCAAATACCGATGCACGCTCGAAGTTTCCGCCCACGAAAAGATCCAGCAGACCAAAGAGGGTGTTTCCACCTTCCCTGGCACCTTCGAAGAAGGATTGCAAAGCGCTGGCATCTACTCCCGGAATGGGCACAAAACTGCCCATTCTGTACAGCACCAGGAACAGCGCCGTAAAGAGTATCTTTTTCTTCAGGTCCGGAATCCGGAACATGTTAGTAATAGTCTTAAGCAAATTAAACTACCTCCGCCTTGCCGCCGTTCTTTTCGATGAGCGCTTTAGCGTTTTTGGAGAATGCGTTCGCTTTGATATGAACAGCTTTGGTGAATTCTTCAGTAGTTCCGGCAAGCACTTTCACCGGAGCTTTAGCTTTTTGACCTGAGGATGGAATCAAGCCCATTGCTTCGAGCTTGGCGATATCAAAATCGGTCTCTTCCAGGCCGATAAGGCGGGAAAGATTGAGGCTGCGATAGCCGACGCGGAAGATGTTTTTGAATCCACGTTTGGGCAAGCGACGGTGCATGGGCATCTGACCGCCTTCAAAGGCAGCAGGTACGCCGCCACCGGCACGGGGCTTTTTTTTACCTTGTGACGCGACCGGCTTGATGGC
>JAJOKA010000148.1 GCA_021206555.1 Candidatus Cloacimonadota bacterium
GATCACTCCGCTACTGCCATCCACTTCTTGGATAAATACAATAAACGCATGAACAAAAACGTCTTAGGCTTCAATTCTGAGGCATGAAGACCTTGGAGAACTATGAGTTTCCCGGCAATGGTGCGCCAGCTCGAAAATGAGATCGAACGCGCGGTCACCCTGGTGGAGGATAATACCTTCATCACCCCCGCAGATTTCTCGGACGAAGTGCATCGTCATCTGGAACACAGCCGCACGATAGATCTCCTCAGCAGCAAGAAAAATCTCAAGGAGGCAGTGGAGGAGCTGGAACGCAAGATGATCACTTCCTGCATGGAACGCTATACCTGGAATCAGACGCAAGCTGCTAAGGAGCTTGGGCTATCCAGACAGGGACTGATCAAAAAGCTGCAAAGATACAACCTCTACCGGGACGAGGAATGAAGATATCTGAAACATTGGATTTTGTAGCCCTGGACATCGAAACCACCGGGCTTTCCGAGCAAAAAGACGAGATTATCGAGATCGCGGCAGTGAGATTTAAGGCCGGCGAAGTGGTGGAGGTCTTTGACAGCTTCATCCGCCCCAAAGGCAAGGTGCCAAAGTTCATCCAGTTTCTCACGCATATTACACCCCAGCAGTTAAGTGACGCGCCGGAACTGAAGGAAGTGCTCACCAAGATGAAGAGCTTTGTGGGCAATAGCATCGTGGTGGGGCATAACATCGGGTTTGATCTGGGCTTTATCAATCACAATCTGGTGATGACCGGTGATTTTCCGCTCACCAATCCGCGTTGGGACACAGTGGACATCTCCAGAGCTTATGTGCCATATTCCGGAGATCACAAGCTAGGCACGATGGTGCGATACTTTGATATCCCTCTGGAAAATGCCCATCGGGCAGACGCTGATGCCATAGCTACTGGCAAGCTGCTCTGCGCTTTGGCGGATTACATCACGGATAACTACAGCATGGTTACGAACTCCCGGGTGCTCTCTCTGGCCCGCATGGCGCAATCTGAGAGCATCAGCTTTTGGGAGCGAATCTTGCTGCATCAAAAGTCCTCAGCCATCTCCGCTCCTCCGGTATCCAAAGTGAAAAGCCCATATTACAATGTGATCGAGAATCTGGTTCCCGCGGCCAAGAACCCTGCCATCGATTCCGTATTCAGTGAGGATGGTCTCTTTTCCAGAGACTTCCCCAATTTTGAATTTCGCAATGGGCAAGTGCAGATGGCCAAAGCGGTTGACGATGCCTTCCGCAGCGAAGAACACTTGGTGGTGGAAGCCGGAACAGGTGTGGGAAAATCCTTTGCCTATCTGGTTCCTTCCCTGGAATTCGCGCATCGCAGCAAAGCCAAAGTGGTGGTCTCCACCAATACCAAGAACTTGCAGGAACAGCTTTTTTACAAGGACTTACCCCAGCTCAAGAAAATCCTGCCTGTGCCCTTCAAAGCAGTATTGGTCAAGGGACGGGAAAACTACATCTGCGAACGCAGATGGGAAGAGATGATCACGCAAAAAGAGCTCAGCGCCTGGGATGCCTCGGCCTTGCTCAATATGTATATCTGGAAGATGCATACGCTTACGGGCGATGTGTCCGAAAACTCCTCCTTCGATCGCAATCGCTATAGCATCACCTGGCGCAAGGTATGTTCAGACCGCTATCTGTGTGGTAATCGCAAGTGTATGCACTATAAGAACTGCCATGTGATGGGGCTGCGTAAAGAGATCGAGGATGCCTCCGTGGTGGTGGCCAATCACGCTCTGCTATTATCCGATCTGAGGATGGAAAATACCACCCTGGGTGAATATGGCTACCTGGTGATCGATGAAGCGCACAACCTCATGGCCTCGGCCTCAAAGCATCTGGGAGCCTCGCTTTCATACACGGATATCAGCATTTTGTACAATCAGATTGCCTCGGGCTCAAAGAGACAAAAAAGCGGTTTCCTCCAACTTTTAGCCAAAGCCATCGAGAAATCCGCCTTACCTGAGGAAAAGAAGAAACAGGTCATCACCGAAGCCGAGCATCTGGAAAGAGTGATCGAAGCCGGCCGACCCAAAAGTGATGGATATCTTCAATCTCGCCTCTGCTAAATGCAGCGCAGCTGATAGCTACAACAAACTGCGCATCAAAGCAGTAGCTGAGATCAAGGAACTCTTTGAGCAGTTGACTGCCTTCAGCTGTGACTTCAAGGAAGTGACCAAAGCCGCCCAGGCCTTGCACAACGTTTTGGGTTCGCTGGAGAGCAAGCAGATTCCTTCCTACGATCAGTTGTATGAAAATCTGGATGCCTTTATGATGCGTCTGCGCGAAATGGAAGGCACCATCCTCACCCTGATCAATCCTGACCTGGATAACTTTGCCATGTGGATCGAAAACAGCTATAAACCGGAGCGGAACATCCCCTGCCAGCGTGATCAATTACGCCCCCATCGAAGTCAATAGCTACCTCTGCAAGATGCTCTACGAAAAAGTTCCCAGCATTGTGTTCACCTCAGCCACTCTGGCCCTCCGAGGTTCATTCCGCTATTTTCTGAACCAATCCGGGCTCAGTCTGCTGGAGAAAAAGCAGGTGGAGCAGATCATCGTGGATTCTCCCTTTGATTATGACAGCCAGTCCAAACTGCTGATCACCGGATTTTTACCTGAGCCCAAGGACAGATTCTTTCAAGCGCAGGCTTTGGCTGCTCTGAAGCAGATCTTTGACACGGTGGATGTGGGCACGATGGCGCTGTTCACGGCCTATCGGGATCTGGACGCTGCCTTCGACTATGTGGCAGATGATCTCTATCACAGTCAAAGACCGCTCTTTGCGCAAGGTAAAGGTGGCAGTCGCAGCGCGATCCTGGAAGAGTTCAAACGAGTGAAAAACGCTGTGCTGCTGGGCACATCCTCCTTCTGGGAAGGGGTGGACGTGCAGGGCGAATCGCTATCACTCTTGATCCTTTACAAAATTCCTTTCCAAGTGCCATCAGAGCCCTTGGTGGAGGCTTATATCGACAAACTGGAGCGCGAACAGAAGGATAGCTTTATGCACTACATGCTGCCCAACGCACTCTTGCGCATCAGACAGGTTTTGGCAGATTGATCCGATCCAAAAGCGATCGCGGATTGGTCTTGATCCTGGATAGCCGGGTATCGCGCAAGCGGTATGGCAGTTTCTTCAAAGAGATACTGCCCGGCAAACACTTGGATGTGCGCAATGAAATTCAACTCCTGGATGAGATTACGAGTTTTTTGCCCGATGAAGATCATGCTCAAAGATGCCTTTCCCCAAATGTGTGAGCGGGGTGATCTCAGTTTCGAGGAACTGCTGGCTCCATACACTTCTTTCAAGATTGGCGGGCCTGCGGATGCCTTCTGTATCCCTCGCAGTATCAAGGAATTGGTGGATATTCTCAGTTTCTGTATAGTGAACCACCTGCCATACTTCATCCTCGGCAAGGGGAGTAATCTTTTGATCAGCGACAAAGGCATTCGGGCTTTGGTGATCTCGATGCAAGGGCTGGTCAAGATCACTCGCGATGAAAGCTATATCTCTGCTTTCGCGGGGGTTAGCCTGCGTGATCTATGTGAGTTTGCTCAGGCTGAAGGCCTTAGCGGATTGGAGTTTGCTTCCGGAATCCCCGGTTCCGTAGGTGGAGCAGTCTTTATGAATGCCGGAGCTTATGGCGGCGAGATCCGTGACCTGCTTTATTGCAGCAAGTATCTGGAGCCCACAGTGGAAGGTTTACAGGGAGATTATCCAGTGCGTCATCTGAAAGCGGAGCAGCACGAGTTTTCCTATCGCCACAGTTCTCTGCAAAGCCGCAAGTTGATCCTGCTGAGTTCGGTGTTTCGTTTGAGAGAGGACGATCCACATGCGATCCTGGCTCGCATGCAGGATCTCGATGCCCAACGCTGGGATAAGCAACCTATGGATCTGCCCAGTGCCGGCTCTGTCTTCAAGCGTCCTGAGGGGCATTTTACCGGAAAACTGGTGGATGATTGCGGTTTGCGTGGCTTCAGCATCGGCGATGCCATGGTCTCAAACAAGCATTGTGGTTTCATCGTGAATAACGGCAAAGCCACGGCAGCAGAGGTTATGCAACTGATTCGGCATATACAAGCTACTGTCCTGGAGCGCTTTGGCGTGCGGTTGGAGACAGAAATCCGGATGGTGGGGGAGATGTGAGGAAAGCCCCCTGGCTTGCTCCCCTAATCTTTACGATATTCCTGCTCATCCTCTGGCAATACGCAAGCTCCAAAGCCACTCTGGCCTTTTGGATCCTGCCCTCTCCGGTGAATGTGCTCAAAGTCTTTGGTGAGCGCCATCAGCTCATAATGCACCATCTCAAGCCTACTTTGATCTCTGCTCTCAGCGGACTACTGATCAGCATTGTCCTGGGCAGCCTCACCGCGATCTTGATGGACGCATCAAAGCTGGTTAAGCAAATCATCTATCCCTATCTGGTGGTTTCACAGACTGTGCCCATCATCGCCATCGCGCCCCTGATAATCATCTGGTTTGGTTATGGCATCTCGGGCAAGATCTTCACCGTGATTTTGGTTTGCTTCTTTCCCATTGCCTTGGGGCTCTATGATGGCTTCAGACAGGTGAGTGTGGATCAGACCCGGCTGATGAAAGCTCTGGGCGCATCCGGCTACAAGACTTTTCGCTATCTGAAACTACCTGCGGCCTTACCGGGATTCTTCACAGGCCTGAAACTGGCCGCTACATACAGCGTGATGGGAGCCGTGATCGGAGAATGGCTGGGTGGCTCGGCAGGATTGGGTATCTATATGACACGCGCCACGAAGTCCTTTCAGACCGCTCAGGTCTTTGCCGTGATCATCACGGTTATCCTGCTTTCTATGGGGCTTTTCGGCATCATCGCCGTGCTGGATCGCGTATTTCTCCGTTGGCGATATCAGCATCAGGACGAATACATCGAGCCAAACTCAAGTAAGGGCTAATCCTGCGGCCAGTTCAAAGCGATGCCAATGCCTCCGGTCAAGCTGCCTCGCAGATCATCCTCGTGCTTCAATAAAGTGAACACGCTATAACCCAATTCCGGGATAATCTTCAACCGTCCCAGATTCATGGGGTAATTTGCGTTCAAACTAAGGATAGGATGTCATATGGGCCATAACTAAAGCTCTGCATCACCACATCGGGATATGTCCCGGACACTTTAAATTTGGCATCGGCCGAAAACTGGGAATAGCCAAAAGTGGCAGAGCAATTGACCCCGATATCCTTGAAGGCCAGGATCAGGGGCAACTGAGCACTGTAGGCCCATGAATCCTGTCTGGCAGCATGGGGTGGTTGACCCCAATAGGGCTCAGCGCTTTCATAAAAAGGGCTAAAGCGAGACTTGGAATAAACAAAGGTGGGGGAGAAGCTGATGCTCTTGCTCTTCGTATCAAGCACTAACCGTTTCACACTGATAGCCAGCATCGTGGCTTCATGCTCGTCTCGGGTGAGTAAAAATGCCTGTAAACCGATCTGGGTCATGGGGTTTAGCGCTCTACTCAACTCCAATTGGGGCATCCGGATCGCTGCATCATTGAACCCTCCATGGTACCAAAGATCATCTTCATAGACGCAATTGCCCAGGTTCAACAGCGATCCCCACTTGAGAGAAATGGAAAATCCGGCATTTGGGATTGATCAAGATTGCTGAGCGGGACAAAGGTTCCGGCTGCCAGGGTTAGACAACTCAGGATAAAAAGGACTGTGATACAGTATTTCATCTTGCCTGCCTCAC
>JAJOKA010000106.1 GCA_021206555.1 Candidatus Cloacimonadota bacterium
CATTGCTCAGAAAGACTGAGTTGGGGTTACTGACTTGCACCAAACCCAGATGCGTCATCTCAAAGAGGCCGATCTCGTTGGTGGAACCAAAGCGGTTTTTCACCGCGCGCAGGATCTTGTATTGATTGCGCATTTCGCCCTCGAAGTAAAGCACCGTATCCACCATGTGTTCTAAAATCTTGGGGCCTGCCACATAGCCTTCCTTGGTCACGTGCCCCACCATAAAGATCGGGATGCCAAGGGTCTTGCCGCATTTCAGGATGCGGTTTGTGCTTTCTCTGAGCTGGGTGATGCTACCCGGTACTGAATCCAGTGAGCTTAAGGAGATGGATTGAATGCTATCCACGATGGCCAAAGCGGGCAGTTCCTCTTCGATGGCTTCAAGGATGTGCTCGGTATCGTTGGTGCAGAGCAGGAGAATATTTTCACTATCCACCTTGAGGCGTTTGCTTCTGAGATGAATCTGGGCGGAGCTTTCTTCACCGGAGCAATATAGCACTTTCTTGTCCATAGCTCCCAGCCATTGCGCCATTTGCAGCATCAGAGTGGATTTCCCGATCCCCGGCTCACCTCCGATCAAGATCAACATTCCGCTCACGATCCCACCGCCAAGAACCAAGTCCAGTTCGGCATTTCCGGTCTTCAAGCGAGCTTCTTCTTTGGTGCTTAGCTTCACGATTTTCTGCGCTTTTGGGACGCGGCGAGCCATCAGCTTTCACTGCGCCTTTGCCCAAAACCCGGCTACTTTCCTTGAGCGTGCCCCAGCTTCCGCAATTTGGGCATTTTCCGCTCCATTTAGTGGTCTCAAATCCGCAATCCGCGCAAAAGAAACTTGCTGCCATCTGCTACTCCTGATCTGTCTTTTTGAATCTGTGCTCATTATTTTCCGTAGCTCATCTCTGGCAAGGGTTTTTTGGGAATGGCGGTGGAAAACTCCGCTTTGATCCGGCTCGGATTCAGCTCATGATGGTCTCATGGATATAGGAAAACATGAGGTAAGCATTCGATAAACATGTGCCGAAATACGCCGTAGCAGATGTTTGAGTCCCAATATCATCTGTCCCGGGAAGCAGACCGGCACAAAACCTTGACCAGATAATGTACTTGGACAATCCTGCAAAAACCGTAATCCGAAAGGAGAAGCTCAAGAATTGGATATCAGTTTTGGTTCTCTGCATGGTCTTGGGTTCGTCGCTGTTTGCAACTGCTGAGGACATTGAGCAAATGGCAGCAAAGTGCTCAAAAAGGCCGGCCCTCGAGAGCTCATTATAGCTTGCAGGGCGAGAGGGCAGAATAGTACCCCTGTTCTCTACCCAAGCCGCTTATTTCATCTATTTTGTCATCAGACAAAAAAAGTTTTGGTTTCCGGGATATTTGCTTTATAGTATAGGAAGAGGAGACAAAGACCATGAAAACCGAACGTAGTAGTTTTCAGCACGCCCACCTGTTCGTGGTGCCGTAAGATAAAAGAATATCTAAAAGCTAACGGCTTTAGTTACAAGGATGTGGATGTATCCCGTGATAGCCGTGCTCTTGCCGATATGATCCGCAAGACCGGCCAACAGGGAGTTCCCCAAACCTGGGTAAACATCAACCTGTGGTTGGTTTTGACAAAGCCAAGCTTGACCGCCTTTTGGGAATAAAACAACAAAAAACATCAGGAGATGAAAAATGACAAATCACGCCGCAAAATCCACGAGCTGATCACCCGTTTACAGGTTGTACTCAGCGAGATCGATTACACACAAAAGGCTTGCCTGCAAGCCGGACGCATGGAATGCATGCTGCTCAACTATCTGTATAAGACCAAAGCTCCCGCCAATATGAATGAACTGGCCAACGAGCTGAACGTCTCTCACAGCCGCATCACCCGCATCATGGACAACTTGGTAAACAAGCAATTGGTCACTCGTCAGCCCTCAGAGGACGACAGAAGATGCTGGTTTGCGCTCATCACCGATAAAGGCATGAAATTGGCCGAAAACAGCCAGAAGACTGTGCTTGATCAACAACAAAGCCTCGTCGAGAAAATCGCCAAAAAGGATCTGGACGACGTTTACAAAGCTTTCAAAACCTACGTCGATAAGTACGAAGAAGTATTGAAAGAGACCTATATCGAGATCTGATATGCCTAGCACCGTAAGCACCAAGTGGACCGGAGATATGAGTTTTGATGCTCTGGTCACAGGGCATCATATCATAATGGATGTGGGTACCGAATCTGGTGGTAAGGACAGCGGTCCCAGGCCCAAGGCGATGCTTCTGGCTTCGCTGATGGGCTGCTCAGGAATGGACATCGTATCCATCCTGAAAAAGATGAAAGTGGAAGATTATAGCTTCGAAATGAAGGCAGATGGCGACACCGCGGAGGATCACCCCATGGTTTACACCAATATCGTCCTGCAATTCATGTTCAAAGGAGATGATCTTCCTGAAGATAAGATCGTGAAAGCCGTGAGCCTCTCCACAGAGAAGTACTGCGCGGTGAACGCGATGTTGAAAAAGACGGCCGAGATCAAAGTGCAGGTCTTTATCAACGATAGCGAGGTAAAACTATGAAGTACATACTGATAATGATCCTGATCTCAATGGTGGCTGTGCTGGGCTGTACTCCGGCGCCAAAGTCTGATGCTCCGGTAGCTGAAGCACAAAACACGATTGAGCCGATGACCGCGGATGCCTATGAGCCCGGAACCTGGATCGAGAATTGGGATCTGGCCATGGCTGCCGCGAAAGAATTGAAGCGTCCGGTATTGGTGAATTTCACCGGATCGGATTGGTGCAGTTGGTGCATTCGCCTCAAAGATGAAGTGTTTTCCAAGCCGGATTTCATGGAATACGCGAAGGCAAATCTTGTGCTTTTAACGCTGGATTTCCCGCGCAGATTGGCCCAAAGCGAGGAACTCAAAGCTCAAAACCAATTGCTGCAAAGACAGTTTGGCATCCAAGGCTATCCCACCATCGTTTTGGTGGATAGCGAAGGCAAAGAGCTCAATCGCACAGGTTACCAACAAGGTGGAGCCGCCAAGTACGTTGAGCATCTGCAAGAGCTGTTAACGAAGTAAATAAACCAGACAAGAGATATCAATAAGCCGGCCTGGTGCCGGCTTTTTTTATGCAGCGAAAAAGGACTTGACGAAATCCGCTCTGCCACTCGCAATGAAACACAAGAATGATAATGGAGCACAATGATGAGTATTACACCACGTGGAGAGCGATCCATCATCGCCCTCGTCGGCCGCAGAAATGCCGGTAAATCCAGCTTGATCAATGCCCTGGTGGGTCAGGAAATAGCCATTGTGTCTGCCACTCCGGGCACGACGACAGACCCTGTGGACAAGCACTATGAGCTGTTGCCCTTGGGCCCAGTTACTTTCTATGATACTGCCGGAGTGGATGATGATGGAGAGCTGGGGCAAAAGCGCGTGGCTTCCACCCGCAAGATTCTCTATCGAGCAGACCTCGTGCTCTTTGTCAATGACGGCCCGGCTTTTGATCGCCATGAGCTCGAGCTGCTCACCCGCATCCGTGAAATGGAGATTCCCACTCTCATGGTCTTCAATAAGCGTGATCTGCAAGAGCCAGATCCGGCAAATCTAAACTATTGCATTGATAATAAGATAGAATATGCCCTTGTTTCTGCCAAGACCTCAGATGGCATCCTCGAAGCAAAAAGAAAAGCTGATCAAACTAGCCCCAAAATATCTGAATGAGAATCGCGTGATCCTGGGTGATATGCTCAGAGGAAAGTCCCGCGTGATCCTGGTCTGTCCAATTGACAGCGCAGCTCCAAAGGGGCGTTTGATCCTGCCTCAGGTGCAGGCCATCCGCGATATTTTGGATCATGAGGCGATCTCTATCGTGGTCAAAGAGACCGAGCTGAAAGACAGCCTGGCCATGCTCAAAGAGCCTGCGGATATGGTGATTACAGATTCTCAGGCCATCGAGCAAGTAAGTCGGGAGACTCCGCCTGAGGTGGAACTCACTACTTTTTCCATTCTCTTTTGCTCGCTACAAAAGGCGAGCTGGATATCCTCATCTCTGGCATCGAGCAAATCGATAAGCTGAAAGATGGGGACAAAGTCCTGATCGCTGAGGCCTGCTCGCATCATGTGCAAAAGGACGATATTGGCAGAGTTAAACTGCCTAAATGGCTGCTTGATTACACCGGCAAGAAGCTAAGTTTTGATACCTATGCCGGGCATGACTTTCCGGAAAACCTTGAAGAATATGCTGTTTGCGTTCATTGTGGCGGTTGCATGATCAACGCCATGGAGATGAATAGGCGCATCATAGAATGCCATCGTCGGGGTGTTCCGATCACGAATTACGGACTCACTATCACCAAAGTTCATGGTGCTTTTGACCGTGCCATCGCGCCTCTGATGCGGGTGAAGAAATGAGCTATAGAGTATCCGTCCTGCAATATCAACCGCGGTTTCTGGAAGTTCAGGCCAATCTGACCAAGCTTACTGAAATGCTCGAAAAGGTGGAGAGCGATCTGGTGGTGCTCCCGGAATTGGCTCTGTCCGGCTATGTGTTTAGTGATTTGTCCGAAGTAACTGGCATTGCCGAAAGCATCCCTGATGGCCCTGTGTTCAATGCCTTTCGGGATATCTCCGCGAGGAAGGACATGAGCATCGTTTACGGATTTGCCGAAAAAGCTGGGGACATGATATTCAATAGCTGTGCCTTGGTGAATCCCGATGGAACATATCACGTCTATCGCAAGATTCATCTCTTCAATCGTGAGAAGCTCTTTTTTAGCCCCGGAGATCAGCCCTTTGCCGTGCATTCCGCGAAAGGTGGCGTGAAAGTGGGGCTAATGATCTGTTTTGACTGGCAGTTTCCGGAGTCAGCCAGATCCCTGGCTCTCTTGGGCGCGCAGATCATCTGCCATCCTTCCAATCTCGTCTTGCCCTGGTGTCAGGAAGCGATGAAGACCCGCAGTTTGGAAAACAGGGTCTATTCGATAACTTCCAATCGAATTGGCACCGAATTCAATGGTGAGCTTAGCGAATACTTCACCGGCATGAGCCAGATCCTGAGCACCAAAGGTGAAATCCTGATTCGCATGAATGAAACCGAAGAAGCTGTATATACGGTGGAGATCGACCCCTCCCTGGCCACAAACAAAGCGGTTACTGAGCGCAACAATGCGATTAGTGATCGACGTCCGGAGATGTACTCCCTAAGATGAAAGATAAAGCTCTGCGTGTCAAAGAACTGCGAGCTGCGATTGAGCGGCATAACCGGCTGTATTATCAGCAAGCCGAGCCGGAGATCAGCGATTTTGAATATGACCTTTTGGTGCAGGAACTGCGTGATCTTGAAGGTGACCAGGCAGACCCGGTGCTGAGCAAGGTGGGCAACGATCTATCTGACAATGCTAAAACCATTCCTCACAAACAGCGCATGATCAGCCTGGATAATGCTTACAGTTTGCCGGAAGTCCGGGCTTGGTGGGAGCGCATTACTCTGGAGCTAAACGAACGTCCCTGCCTGTGTCTGGAGCTAAAAATCGACGGATTCGGGATTAACCTCTTGTACCGTGATGGATTTCTTCAATACGCCAGCACTCGCGGTGATGGCAATGTGGGTGAGGACGTGAGTACAAACTTCTTTACTCTCAAAGATATTCCACATACGATTGATCTCAAACATGAGATTGAAATCCGAGGAGAACTGTATATTCCGAAATCCGATTTTGCGCGCATGAACAGCGAACGCG
>JAJOKA010000178.1 GCA_021206555.1 Candidatus Cloacimonadota bacterium
GCTAAAGCACTTCTTTCAGCACGACCTGTAAAGATACCAAGTGGAGAAAAAACTCTTGTTATAGATTGAAATTCACCACTCTTTAATTTGATTCCCTTAACAACTACTTTAGGATCACTTTGTGTATAGTCAAAATAATAACCATTCTTTTTATACTCATCTCTAAAAGCTTTATTTTTAGTTAAGTTCTTTCTCTTACCCTCATCAAGTCTTCTCATGAGTGAGTAAACTAATTTTTCGTAATCAGTTTTATCAGGATCTAAATAGATGAAATCTGTGATGAGTTCATTAGTATCGCCTACGTTTCTTTGTTAGAAAACAATCTAAAGATTTCTTTTTGAACTGCGAACGTTCAAACTTTTGTTTGAATTCATCACTAATCATTTTTCGATTGATAAGTCTTTTTCAATAGCTTTACTAATGTTGTCTAAATAAGCAAGAGATTTTTCATCTTCGCCTTCGATCATGACTCTCATATATTCATTATTATTCACTTTATATGTCGCTATCTTTTGATCGCCATAAGTTTTAATTATTTCTCTAGGGACATAGAAGTCATAACTCTTATTACCTGTAGTTGTGATTCTAATAACTATGATGTCATTTGTGACTTCTTTATCTCCAATTGTATTTTTAAATATGAATTGTGCTTTATGAATTCCTATTTTTTTGAAGTTGTGTCCGTAGTCGCTTTCTTTAAACACTCTAACAAAATCATTCGCAATAGTTCCATCGCTAACAAAGTCTTCATCTATCTCTATGAAATCTTCGTTCTTTAGATTTTTAAGACTTTCTTCGTTTCTAAGTGAATTAGGTAAACTAAAAGACGCGTCTACATATCTCTTATACGCTTCATTGCTTTCCTTAGTTACATCAATTCCTCTAAAGAATTCAAAAACTAAAGGAAATATAATGGAATCTATCCAAGATCTCAGCATCAGGAAAATCGCCATGGGCGGCATGGGACTCGGCTTCCATGAAGATAAAGCCGTATTTGTGCCATATACAGCCATCGGTGACGTGGTTGATGTGCAGATCACCCTTGAAAAGAAGGATCACGCTTTTGCCAAGGTAGTGCAATATAAAGAACGTGGTGAGGGCGTAGAGGATCCCGGCTGTGAGGCCTTTGGAGCTGAAGCTGCTTGTGGCGGATGTGATTGGCTAATGGTGGATTATCCCACCCAGATCGCCTACAAGGACAGCCTGGTGCAAGAGCTTTTCAAGCAGTATTTGCCGGCTACAGAGATCTATCCCACGCTGGCTTCGGACAAGCCCTATCACTATCGCAATAAAGTATTTATGCCGGTGGGCGAGGATCATTATGGCATCTACGCGCGCTATTCGCATGATATCGTGCCCCACAAGGCTTGCCGCAACCACCCGCCCATCTTTGACGCTATTGCCAATAAGGCTTTTGAACTGTGTAAGCTGGCCAAGGTGGAGCCCTATGACGAAAGCGGGCACACCGGAACCTTGCGGCATATCGGCCTGCGCTCAAACAAGGATGCCAGCCAGATCCTGGTGATCCTGGTCACCCGCTCTGCCCGACTGCCTTTTTCAAACACCATCGTGAGAGGACTTACCGAGCAGTTTCCGGGAATCGTGGGCATCATTCAGAACATCAATCGCGAGAAAGGCAACGTGATCCTGGGCGAAGACCAAAAAATCCTCTATGGACAGGACTTTTTGGAAGATAGCCTCAGTGACACGCGTTTTCGCATCCATTACCGTAGCTTCTGGCAGGTGAATCCCGGCACCATGGAAAACATCCTGGCTGCTATGCGGGCCAAGCTCAAGCCGGGCAGCAAGGTGATCGATGCCTATTGCGGCATCGGAGCGATCGGACTGGCTTTGAGCGATAGGATCGGAGAGCTGATCGGCATCGAAGAGGTTCCGGAAGCCATCCGCGACGCGCGGACAAACGCCGAGCAAAATGGCATTGCCCATGCTAAGTTTATCACCGGCAAAGCCGAGCAATTGCTGACGAAAGTAATGCAGGATTTTCCCGCGGATACCATTGTGTTGGATCCACCCCGTTCTGGAGTGCCCGAGAACGCGCTATGGGCGATCCGCTCTGCCGGCATCAGAGAAATCCTCTATCTGAGCTGTTCCCCGATGAGCCTGGCCCGGGATCTGAAGATCCTGCTCACAGATGGGAAATACGAGTTGGCAAGCATCGCGGCCTTCGATATGTTTCCCAATACCTGGCACATCGAATGCCTCGCCCATCTGCGATTGAGCAAGTGAAACTAAGCTTCCTTGTCCTGTTGATCCCGGTTTTGCTGCTCTTGGGCAGTTGCGATACCGAATCATCGGAAGCCATCTCCCAAAAGGGAAATCCGCGATCTCTACTATGAGCTTGCTCTGGATTTTAACTTGGGGAACGTTTACGGCATGCTGGACAAGGTGCATAATGACTACCTGCACAAGGGCAACATCGTTTGGCATCTGAATCAGGAAATCCTGGATCGCATGGCGCGCTTTCAGCTCCTGGAGATCGAAGTGCTCTACATCGAGTTTCAGGGCAGCCGCTATGCAGTTGCCCACACTCGGGATCGCTATAGCTCTGCCATTGAAGACCTAAGCTACAACGAACCGGAAAGCAGCGGCTATTTCTCATATCTGTATCGGGATAACGGCACCTGGCTGATCTATGGCAATCAGCTGTGGGTGAAGAAGTAACGTAGCATTCCGATGCTGCGAACTATGACTCTCCCACGAATGAACACAAATGAAAGATCACAAATAAGCACAAATGGCAGAGCTGTAATTTGGGGTGCTTAGTTCTTGGTTCTTGGTGCTTAGTTCTTGGTTCTTGGTGCTTGGTGCTTAGTGCATCCCTAACACCTAACACCTAACCACTAGTCCCCAATCCGCTATCGGGATCAGAATCGGAGCAAGCGCGAGAAGACGCGAGAAGACCATGGAAGGCAATGACCTGACGAGTTCGGAAACTTTTCATTTGACACATAGCAGCCCTTGAAAAGCATTGCATAGTTAATTCTTTATTTCACCGAGTGAGGTATTATGCGCAAGAAATGGATCGTCATCATCGTAGTCGTGCTGGTCTTAGTGATTGCAGGCTTTGTGCTAAAGCGCTGCGGTAAGGATTCCGCTAAAACCGGGACTCCTGATGCCGGGTCAAACACGCACACCGTGGCAAAGGGCAACATCGAATCCAAGATCGAGATCACGGGCGAAGTGCAGCCGGAAACAGTGGTTGCCATCAAGTCCCGCGTATCGGGCAAGATCGTGAAGTTCTACGTGGATGAGAACGACTATGTGACCAGTGGACAGATCATTGCGGATATCGAGCCGGACTATGTGCAGGCTAATACCTTGTTCAATACTAAGGCCACTTTGCAGATGGCGGAGATTTCTTTGAATAAAGCACGTAAGGACTATGCGGATAGTGGAGTGCTGCTGGAGAACAATTATATCTCGCAAAGTGAGCATGACGCTGCTTTTGACGCGCTGAAGAATGCCGAGATCCAGTTTGAGCAAGCCAGCCGGCAATATGAAATGATCCGGGATCTGGACGTGCCGGGAACGGTGACTCATGTGTATGCCACTGCGAGTGGCACGGTGATCGAACGCAGCGTAAACGAAGGCGAGATGGTGTCTTCCAGCATCAATAGCTACGGTGAAGGCACTGTGGTGATGCGCATTGCGGATCTTTCCCGGATGATCGTGAAATCAAATATCAACGAGGTGGACATCGCTAAGTTTCAGCTCAAACAAAAGGGCACGATCAAGCTGGACGCCTTGCCTTATGAAGAGTTTAGCGGTGAGATCGTGAAGATCGCGCCCATGGCCACCACGGAAAACAATGCCAAGGTCTTCCCCGTGGAAATCAGCATCAATGCCAGCGGGAAACAGGTGAAACCGGGCATGACAGCGGCCATCAGCATCAAGGGCGAATCCCGCGAGGATGTGATTATTGTGCCAATTGGAGCGGTTTTTGCAGATGAACAAAATCAGGACATTGTGTATCTGATGCCAAAAGCTGAAGAATCATTAGAGGCAGAGGCCAAAAAGCCTGAGCCGATTCCCACTGTGGTGAAGCTGGGCGCGAATGACTTTCAGATGGTGGAGGTGATCTCCGGGCTATCCGAAGGTGATGTGATATCGCTTCAGGAACCCTCTACAGCTGTCAGCGCTCGGATGATGATGAACTAATAAACAGGAGTATAACTACTTAGATGATAGAGATCAAAAGCTTAAGCCGGAATTTCGGTGAGATTCGGGCTGTGGACGATATCAGCTTTACGGTTGATAAAGGCATGATCACAGGTTTTCTGGGGCCAAACGGAGCCGGGAAAACCACAACGCTGAGGATGATGGTGGGCTATTTGCAGCCTTCATCCGGCAGCATTCTTTTGGATGGCATGAGTATCTTTGAACAGCCCATGGTGGCCAGCGCCAAGATTGGCTATTTACCGGAGCATAACCCGCTGTATGAAGAAATGTATGTGGTGGAAGCCTTGAAATATATGGCTGATCTGAGGAAGATGAGCAAGGCCGTCTTTACTGCCCGCAAAGCCTATGTAGTGGCCAAGTGTGGGTTGCAAGATGTTCAATATCAAAAGATTGGCACTCTATCCAAAGGCTATCGGCAAAGAGTGGGTCTGGCTCAGGCAATCCTGCATGATCCGGAAATCCTGATCCTGGATGAACCCACCAGCGGCCTTGACCCCAATCAGATCATCGAGATCAGAGAGCTGATCCGCAGTCTGGGCAAGGAGAAGACAGTGATCCTCTCCTCGCACATCCTGCAAGAAGTGCAGGCCACCTGCGACCGTGTGCTGATCATCAATAAAGGCAAAATCATCGTGGACGACGGCATTGCTCAATTGGACAATTATCTGGCAGAGTATTACCTGCTGCATCTGGAACTGGAAGGTGAAAACATCGATCTGAGCGAATTTGTGGATTACTATCCGGAAGTATCCGTGATCGAAGAAGAGCATGAGGGAGATATCTACAAGCTCAAGCTCAAAGTGAGCGCTGGCATCGAAGTGAAGCACGATCTGGCCAGATTCATCGCTGAAAACGGCTGGGTGATCCTGAGCCTATATACCGAACGCAAGAGCCTGGAAGAGATCTTCCACAAGCTTACCAAAGAAGCCGGATCCATCGAACTTGCGGCATACGCGCAGACGCTTCCGGCGGCTGAACAGGAGCCAATGGAAGAGCCGGAGCTATTGCCTTTAGAAGAT
Source organism: Candidatus Cloacimonadota bacterium (assembly GCA_021206555.1). Taxonomy (GTDB): domain Bacteria; phylum Cloacimonadota; class Cloacimonadia; order Cloacimonadales; family Cloacimonadaceae; genus UBA5456. The sequence goes on from JAJOKA010000178.1 coordinate 5,220, forward strand.
AATGCTGAAGGCATCGAAGCAGACAGTGAAGCACGCGAGGAGGAGGCAAGATGAAAACGATCCTGACCATTGCCCGCAAGGAATTTGAGCTTGCTCTGCGTTCCGTTACTTCCTACATCGTATTCGTCTTGTTCCTGGTGATCTCTGGCGTGTTCTTTGCCACCACGGTATTCAAGGTTGGTTTGGCTGAAATGCGCGGAGTCTATGGCTTCATGCATTTACTCTTCGTCTTTTTTGTGCCGGCCATCACCATGGGCAGCATCGCCAAAGAACGCGGTAGTGGCACGATGGAGCTGCTCTCCACGATGCCCATTCGTCTCAGCCATGTAATCTGGGGCAAGATTTTGGCAGCTTTTTTACAGATCAAGACCCTGATCGCCTTTAGCGTGATCTACTTTGTCATCATGCTCGTCCTCGGTGAGGGGATGGATATCGGAGCGGCTATCATGGGCTTTGTG